>NZ_DASVFL010000333.1:0-10040 GCF_036380075.1 Lentzea sp.
AAGCGGGCACGCTTTTCGCCCGCTTGACACCCCTCCTTGGGTGTGGCTGCCTCGAGCACTGCTCGTGACGGGACCACCCCACGGGATCGCGCCCAACGCACGCAACAGCAAGCCGCCGTAAGCAACAGGCGTGCCATCAACCCACGTGCGGCGCTGGCCCGGTCCTTGATCAGTTGGCGGGGTCCGGGGCGGAGCCCCGTGCTTGAAAACTCACCCCAACCGACCAGTCAACTCCCGAACCAACGGGTCGGCCCCATCAGCCTTGCCCTGCCGCCGCAAAGCCTCGGACAACACCGACAGAACATTCCCGACCTGAACATCGTCACCCAACAACGAAGCAGCCCGCCGAGCCTCGGCTTCCGCGGCCGGGGCATCATCGGCGTTCAACAGGACCTGAGCCGCCCGCAGCACCACGAACACCCGCCAGTTCGCATCCCCCAACGACGCAACCAACGCCTCAGCATCCCGATAATGCTGAATGGCAACCGAGAACTCACCAGTCTGACCGGCGACCCAAGCGCGGATCGCCAGGATCTCAGCCTGCCGCCGAGTGACCTCAGCGGGATCGTCGAGCAGGGCCAGCAACTCCTCGGCATCGTCAACAGCCGAGATGGTCTCCACGACCTCGTCGTCGGGCAACGTGGAGGCGAGCTCGACGAGCGACCCGACCGCCTCCGACACGTCACCTTCCTGCTGCCACAGAGCAGCAGCCGCCCGCCAGGAAGCAGTCGCCTCGTCGTGCCGGTCCAGCCGCCCCTGCACGGACGCGAGCGCGTCGAGCAGGAACGCCCGCCGGCCGACCTCCTCGGCGGGCAGCAGCTCGATGGCCTGGCGCAGATGACGTTCGGCGGCGGGGAACTCCCCGAGCTTGCGGCAGACCTGTCCCAGCCGGAACACCACCTGCAACCGCAGGTCGTCCTGTCCTGGCTGCAACAGCCGGAGTGACTCCTCCAGCACCTCGGCCGCCTCGACGAACCGGTCCGTCTGCACGTACCCGCCGCTCAGCGCGAAGCAGAAGTGCGCGGTGTGCCCATCGGAAAGGTGCACGCGCGACACGGCCACGGCCTCGCGCAGGTCGCCCAGGCAGGCGCCCTCCTGGTCCAGCTCCTGGATCGCGGCGACCTGGTACCAGCGCGTCTCCGCGGACTCCGGCAGCGGGAACGCCGCCACGAACTCCCGTGCCGTCGCGACGGCCTCGGGAGCGCGCCGCAGCAGCGTCTCCAGCCGCAGCCGCAGCCGGTAGCCCTCGAACCGCGCGTTCGGCTGGAGATCACCGGCCATCACCGACACGACGGCGGCATACGCGCCGTCCAGGTCCTGTTGCCGCGCAAGGTGTTCCGCGCTCTCCACGGCGACGCGGCCGCGCAGCTCCGGAACGTCCCAGGAGGACGCGAGGGCGAGCAGCTCGGAGGCGCGGTCGTGCGCCTGGTTGTCGTCGTGCAGCTCGGCCAGCGTCAACGCCGCGATCGTGCGGGTGTGGTCCGACGTCGCCTCGGCCAGGCACTTCTCGGCCAGCTCCAGACCGCCCTCCAGCCCGATCGCCAGCCGCGCCTGGTAGCGCAGGGCCAGGTCGGCGGGCAGGGCCGGCAGCAGCTCCTCGAACACCGCCGGGTCGAAGGGCACCAGGCCCGTCGTCATCCGCCGGATGCCCGCGTGGGCGGCGAGGTCGGGCGGCAGCAACGAGTCCATGTCCGCGGGCAGCGAGTCGAGCATCCGCCGCGCCTTCACGAACTCGCCCTGCTCGTAGAGCGCCACCATCGACTCGGCGATCTCCACCGGGTCGCCCGACACGACCGGTTCCTCCGCGGCGGGAACGGCCGGTGCGGCCGGCACGGCGAGCTCGACGTGCGGGTAGTCCTTCTGCTCCAACGACTTCGTGACCCGGTCGGTCCACACCGGCGTGCCGTTGCGGGCGTCGAACGCCTCCGCGAGCTCCACCGCCCGGTCCACCAGCCGGTCGAGCAGCTCCGCCGCGGTCAGCCGGCCGACGCCGGGCACGTCGAACACGACGTCCGGCTTGATCCGTTGCAGCAGCACGGAAGCGCACTCCGCGAACGACATCTCGTCGGCGGGCAGCTGCTTCGCCGTCACCTTGTGCAGCGACCGGCGCAGGATGTCCTCGCCGCGCGACACGTTGCCCGTGAGCGCGCAGAACCGGATGTGCTCGTGCACGTACGAGGTGATCTCGTCGTCCTTGATCAACCGGTACGCGGTCGTGTGCGCGTGCGCGGCCCGTTCGGTGTCGCCGATCTCCAGCAACGGCCACAGCAGCGCCGACAGGATGCCCTGCGGCTGCGTGGCGCAGCCGGTCTCGCCCGACAGGCCCTCCCAGCCGTGGGCGGCGGCCTCGTGGTGGCGGCCCAGCCGCGCCAGCATCCAGACCTGTTCCTCGACCACGCACGCGTCGCAGTCGGCCATCGGCCCGGACTCGGTGGCGAGGTACCTGCCGAGGTGCTCGGCGAGCCCGGTCATGTCACCGACGTGGTAGGCGAGCTCGGCCCGCGCGCCGTGCACCGGCTGCGCCGAGAAGCCCAGGCGGCCGTAGCGGTCGGCGAGCTGCTCGATCACGCCCCGCAGCTGCTCCAGCGAGAACCGCGGGTCGCGCCGCAGCCCGGTCGCGATCCACTTGTGCGACCAGTTCAGCGAGTGGACCTCGTAGTCGTTGAACGCCTCCGGGTCCTTCTCCTCCGCGGCCCGCGCCCACGCGAACGGCGCGAGCATCAGGTCGTAGCGCGCGAGGTAGTACGCGGAGTCGATCATCGCGATCCGGCAGGAGACGCCGAGCGGCAGGTGCCCGAGCGCGTCGGACATGCGCGCGGCCCGTTCCAGCGCCTCGTGCTTCGGCATGCCCGTCGGCATGTTGTAGGCGTCGAGGAACGCCCGCTCGGCGTCCTCTGCGGTGAAGTCGGCCATGTTCACTTGCCCCCAACGGCGCGGTCCAGCAGTTCCAGGAACGAGCGGTTGAGCGCCGCCGTGTCCTTCGGTCGCATCGCCCGCCGAGCCTGCAGAACGGCGTGCACGTACAGAGATTCGAGTGTCAGCTCCACGAGCGACGGGTCGGTCAGCCTGGCCAGCCGCTGCACGAGCGGGTTGCGGCAGTTGAGGACCAGCTGCTCCGGCCGCGACGAGTCGGACCCGGCCGTCAGCTGGCCCAGCAGCTCCGCCCACAACGGGTCGGTGGTCTCCTCGGCGGCCTGCTCGGTGTCGAGCTTGCGCTGCTGCTCGGCGTTGGTGATCAGCAGGGCGGGCAGCGAGACCGGGTCGAAGTCGCGGATCACCGCGTCGCAGTCGTGCCGGTCCAGCGCCGCCGCGCCCTCGGCCAGCCGCAGCCGCAGCGCGGCCTCGACGTCCGGCTCCGGGTCGGCCAGCGCCGCCAGCAGCTCCGACGGCGCCACGCGGCGCGCGACGGACGGGCCGTCGAGCGCGCCGAGCCGGTTCAGCAGCTCCAGGTCGTAGGCGTAGCCGGCGTTCACCAGGCCCAGGCCCTGCGCGGCCGCGACCGGCGCGAGCTGGTGGAACTCGTCGACGTCCGGGATGTAGAGGATCGCGCCGTGCTTGCGCTTGAACTGCCGCAACGGGATCGGGCCGTCGGTGGTCTCGAACGGCAGCCAGCGCTCGACCAGCCGCAGCATCTCGTCGTCCGACCGCGCCAGCGACTTGATGCCCAGGTGGTGCGCGGCCAGCAGCTCGCCCGCGCGGCGCGGTTCGATCGCGTCCAGCCTGATCAGCCAGTCGCGGATCTGCTCGCCCAGCTCCTCGCGCACCGCCAGCAGCATCTCGTCCTGGTACAGCGCCTCGCGCGACGCCGTCGGCCTGACCGCGGACGCGTCGACCACGCACCGCACGAAGTAGGCCCAGTCCGGCAGCAGGCCCTCGACGTTGTCGCCGACGAGCATCCGCTTCAGGTACACGCGGTGCGTCTGCCGCGTCCCGGGGTGCACCCCGGAGGGCAGCACGAACGCGACACCGGTCAGCCCCGCCGCCTCGACCTCGATCGGGATCGCCTCGAACGGCGTGAACCCGAAGACCTGCTCGCAGTACGCGGAAAGATCGGCGTCCTCGTCATCCCACGGCCGTTCGCCCCGGGTCACGACGTCGCCGTCCAGCGTCACGACAGCGGGCAGCAGATCGCCGTAGTCGCTCACCAACGGCCGCACGACGTCCGCCTCGAGCCAGTGTTCGTTGCCACGCGAGGCACTCAGCACCACCGTGGTGCCCACCGGCACCTCACCGTCCACAACAGACACGGTGTAGTTGCCAGAGGAGTCCGCCTCCCACCGCACGCCCGGCCCGCCGCGGGCGGACCGCGTGATCACCGTCACCGAGGAGGCGACGAGGAAGCACGACAGCATGCCGACGCCGAACTGGCCGAGGAACCCCTCGCGCGCGAATCCCAGCTCATCGCGCTTGGAGGTGCGCCCGAGCGTCGACAGCAGCTCGTGCACCTCGTCCTCGGTGAGGCCCACGCCGGTGTCGGTGATCGTCAGCGTGGCACCGCAGGTGATCGTGACGTCGGCGGGGCAGGACGGGTCGAGCTCGCGCCTCGCCGTGATCGCGTCCACGGCGTTCTGCAGCAGTTCGCGCACGTAGACGCGCGGGCTGCTGTACAGGTGGTGGCTGAGCAGGTCGATGATGCCGCGCAGGTCGACGCGGAAGGTGTGCGACATGATGCCGCCCATATTAAGTAGGTCGGGCGGCCCGTCGCCGCTCTTTAACGGAACGTGCGGAAGCGGTCAACTCGGCACCGACTAGGATCGGCCCGTTCACTACCGAAGTCCGTGACGGGAGCTGTCCTACCACCATGTCCGGAGCCAACGACCCGTACGACCCCAAGGAGGTCGCGGCGCTGTCGGCCGAGAACCTCGACGCGGCCGTGCAGAAGGCGCGCGAGGCGTTCGCCGGAGCGGCCGACCTCGAGGCGCTCGCCTCGGTCAAGCCGGGCCACCTCGGTGACCGGTCGCCCGTGCTGCTGGCCCGCCGCGAGATCGGTGCCCTGCCCCCCAAGGCCAAGGCCGAGGCCGGCAAGCGGGTCAACCAGGCGCAGTCCGCGATCAAGACCGCGTTCGACGAGCGCTTCGCCGTGCTCCAGGTCGAGCGCGACGAGCGGGTCCTGCGCGAGGAGTCCGTCGACGTCACGCTGCCCTGGGACCGCTTCCCGCGCGGCGCGCGCCACCCGATCACCACGCTCGCCGAGCGCATCGGAGACGTCTTCGTGGCCATGGGCTACGAGATCGCCGAGGGCCCCGAGCTCGAGACCGAGTGGTTCAACTTCGACGCGCTGAACTTCGGCAAGGACCACCCCGCCCGCTCGATGCAGGACACCTTCTACATCGCGCCCGGCGACTCGCAGCTGGTGCTGCGCACCCACACCTCCCCGGTCCAGGCCCGCACGCTGCTCGAGCGCGACCTGCCGGTGTACGTGGTGTGCCCCGGCCGCACGTTCCGCACCGACGAGCTCGACGCCACCCACACCCCGGTGTTCCACCAGGTCGAGGGCCTCGCGGTCGACAAGGGCCTGACGATGGGCCACCTCAAGGGCACCCTGGACGCGTTCGCGCGCGCCATGTTCGGCGAGGACTCGAAGACCCGCCTGCGCCCGAGCTTCTTCCCGTTCACCGAGCCGTCGGCCGAGGTCGACGTGTGGTTCCCGGAGAAGAAGGGCGGCGCGGGCTGGGTCGAGTGGGGCGGCTGCGGCATGGTCAACCCCAACGTCCTGCGCGCCACCGGCGTCGACCCGGACGTGTACTCGGGCTTCGCGTTCGGCATGGGCCTGGAGCGCACGCTGCAGTTCCGCAACGGCCTTCCCGACATGCGCGACATGGTCGAGGGCGACGTCCGCTTCACCCAGCCTTTCGGAACGGAGGCCTGATCCGGATGCGCGTCCCGGTCAGCTGGCTGGTCGAACACCTCGGTTTCGACGAGATCCCCACGCCCGACGAGCTCGCCGAGGCGTTCACGCGCATCGGCATCGAGGTCGAGGAGGTGAGCCCGCTCGGTCCCGTGACCGGCCCGATCGTCGCCGGCCGCGTCGTCGAGATCGAGGAGCTCACCGAGTTCAAGAAGCCGATCCGCTACTGCAAGGTCGAGGTCGGCGGCGAGCAGGTCAACCAGATCATCTGCGGCGCCACCAACTTCGTCGAGGGCGACTCGGTCGTCGTCGCGCTGCCCGGCGCCGTCCTGCCGGGCGACTTCACGATCGCCGAGCGCAAGACGTACGGCCGCGTCTCGCAGGGCATGCTCTGCGCCGCCGACGAGCTCGGCATCGGCGACGACCACTCCGGCATCCTCGTGCTGCCCACCGGCACCGCGCAGCCCGGCGACGACGCGATGGAGCTGCTCGGCCTGAACGACAGCGTCATCGAGCTCGCGCCGACCCCGGACCGCGGCTACGCGTTCTCGGTCCGCGGCCTGGCCCGCGAGATCGCGTGCGCGCTGGAGGTGCCGTTCGGCGACCCCGGTCTCGCCGAGGTCCCGGAGCCCGAGGGCGAGGCCTGGCCCGTCCACATCGAGGACCGCGCCGCCTGCTCGCGGTTCGTCGCGCGCCGGGTGTCCGGCGTCGACCCGACCGCGCCCACCCCGTGGTGGATGCGCCGCCGGCTCATGCTCGCCGGCATGCGGTCGATCTCGCTGCCGGTCGACGTCACGAACTACGTGATGCTCGAACTGGGCCAGCCGCTGCACGCGTTCGACGCCTCCTCCCTGTCCGGCTCGCTGACGGTGCGCCGGGCGCACGCGGGCGAGAAGCTCACGACGCTCGACGACTCGGTGCGCGCTCTCGACACCGACGACATCGTCATCGCCGACGACAGCGGAGTCATTTCACTCGCCGGTGTCATGGGCGGTGCGTCCACGGAGGTCCAGGACACGTCCTCGGACATCCTGCTGGAGGCCGCGAACTGGGACCCGGCGTCCATCGCGCGCACGGTCCGCCGGCACAAGCTGCCGTCGGAGGCCGCGAAGCGCTTCGAGCGGACCGTCGACCCCGCCCTCGCGCCGGTGGCGCTGGAGCGGGCCGCGAAGCTGCTCAACCACTACGCCGAGGGCTCCATCAAGCCGGGCCGCACCGACGTCGGCGCGCCGGCGCTGCCGGAGCCGGTGTCGATGCCGATCGACCTGCCGGACCGCGTCGCGGGCGTCCGCTACGCGCGGGGCGTCACGGCCCGCCGGCTCGGCCAGATCGGCTGCCAGGTCGCCGTGACGACCTCGGACGACGGCCAGACGATCGTCACCGCGACGCCGCCGACGTGGCGCGCCGACCTCGTGCAGCCCGCCGACCTGGTGGAGGAGGTGCTGCGGCTGGAGGGCTACGACACGATCCCGTCCGTGCTGCCGCCCGCTCCCGCCGGCCGCGGCCTGACCGAGCAGCAGCGCCGCCGCCGCACGGTGTGGCGCACGCTGGCCGAGGACGGGTTCGTCGAGGTCAAGCCGTTCCCGTTCGTCGACCCGGCGGTGTTCGACGCGTTCGGGCTGGCGGAGACCGACGTCCGCCGCAACACCGTGGGCGTGCTGAACCCGCTGGAGTCGGACAAGAACGTCCTCGCGACGACGCTGCTGCCGGGCCTGCTGGAGACGCTCCAGCGCAACCTGGCCCGCGGCGCCCGCGACGTCGCGCTCTACAACGTCGCCCAGGTGACGCTGCCGCGCGCGCAGCAGGTCCCGGTCCCGTCGCTCGGGGTGGACCGCCGTCCCACCGAGGCCGAGGTGGCCTCGATGCTGGCCGCGCTGCCGCAGCAGCCGCTGCACGTGGCCGGTGTGCTGGTGGGCCACCGCGAACTGGCCGGCTGGTGGGGCAAGGGCCGCACCGCCGACTGGTCGGACGCCGTCGAGGCGGCCCGCCGGGTGGGTCAGGCGTACGGCGTGACGTTGCGCGTCGTGGCCTCCGACCTGCTGCCGTGGCACCCCGGCCGCTGCGCCGAGCTGCGCGTGGGCGACTGGCCCGTCGGCCACGCCGGCGAGCTGCACCCGAAGGTGGTCGAGGCGCTGGGCCTGCCCAAGCGCACCGTGGCGTTCGAGCTCGACCTCGACGCGCTGCCGCTGGACGACCACCGCCCGGCCCCGCTGGTGTCGGCGTACCCGCCGGTGCTGCTGGACGTGGCGCTGGTCGTCGACGCCTCCGTGCCGGTGCAGTCGGTGTCCGAGGTGCTGGGCGCGTCCGCGGGCGACCTGCTCGAGGACATCCGCCTGTTCGACGTCTACACGGGTGAGCAGGTGGGCGAGGGCAAGAAGTCGCTCGCGTACTCCTTGCGCTTCCGCGCCCCCGACCGCACGCTGACGGTGGAGGAGGCGACCGCGGCCCGTGACGCCGCCGTGTCCGCCGCCTCCGAACGACTGGGTGCGGCACTGCGCGCCTGATAGGTACGCTGGGTGAGGCCCGGGTTCCGCGGAACCCGGGCCTTTCGCGTAACGCCAGGGGTTTTCCTCCGATTGCGTGCGCGGGTAGCCGGTGGATGGCGGTTGACAACAGTGCCGGCAGGGTCCTACTTCTCGTGTCTTGTGCACGCTGTGTAGTGGTTGAGCGTTCTCCAGACTTGGTGCCGTCCCACCGAGCACCACCCCAGGAGAACCACATGCGCAAGCGCACCGCAGTCATCGCCGCAGTCGCCATCGCCGCCCTGGGCGGCGGCATCGCCTACGCGGCGTGGTCGAGCACCGGCTCCGGCTCCGGCTCCGTCGGGTCCACCGCCGAGCTCAACTCGACGATCAGCCCGGTCAACGGTGCCGGCGGCCTCTACCCCGGCCGCACCGTCAGCTACTCGGTGACGATCAACAACCCGAACGGCTACCCGGTCAAGGTCACCGGCATCTCCGCCGGGTCCTCGGCTCTGGTCAACGGCTGCGCCGCCGGCACCGTCACGAGCCCCGCCGTCACCGACCCGGCCGGCACCATCGCCGCGGGCCAGTCCGGCACCTACACGCTGCAGGCGACCATGAACGCCGACGCGAGCGACGCCTGCAAGGCGCAGACCTTCTCGCTGCCGCTGACCGCGACGCTCGTCTCGGCTGCCTGACCCATGCGCCGCGCCCTGATCGTGTTCGTCGTGCTGCTGGCGCTCTCACCGGTGGGGAACGCGGCGGAGAGCCCCGGCAAGGCGTTCACGATCGCGGACGTCGGCGCGGCGACGGGGTTGGCCCCCGGTGGGACGGTGACCCGCACGGTGCGGGTCACCAACCCCAACAACCAGGCCATCTCGGTCACCCGGCTGGACACCTCGGTCGGGCGCCCCTCCCCGAACTGCCCGGCGAACGCCGTGACCGTCGAGGCCCTCGCCGCCCCGGTCCTCATCGCCAAGAACAGCCACGCCGACGTGGCGCTGGCCGTCCGCATGGCGGCCTCGGCCCCGGACGCCTGCAAGAACCTCACCTTCCCCCTCACCTACTCGGGAACGGCGATCAAGCCATGATCAGCTTCAGGGAACTCGTCCGCCGGCGGTCCGTGCGGCGAGGTGTCATCGTCCTCGCGGCCGCGACGGCCGCACTCGGCTCGGGCGTCGCCTACGCGGCCTGGACGAGCTCCGGCACCGGCAACGCCACGGCCACGGCGGCCACGGCGTCGGCTCCGGTGGTGACCGGCGGCGCGGTCACCACCGGTTTCCTCTACCCCGGCGCGACGGGCACGGTCGTCGTGACGGTCAAGAACCCCAACCCGTACCCGGTGGTCGTCGGCACGGTCGCCCCCAACGGCCCGGTGCCGGCGTCCGGCTCGTGCCCGGCGAGCACGGTGAGCTTCTCCGCGCAGACCCCCGGCACGTCGATCGCCGCCGGCGCCACCGTCGCGATCACGCTGCCGAACTCGGTCTCGATGATCTCCGGAGCGGTCAACGCGTGCCAGGGAGCGGACTTCTCCATCCCCGTGACCGTCACGATCGCGAGCGCCTGATGAAGACCGCGATCGTGGGAACGGCGGTGCTGTGCCTCCTCGTGGCGCAGCCCGCCGTAGCGGCCTGGACCACCAGCGGACAGGGATCCGCTGGTGCGAAGGGCGGCACGCTGCAACCGGTGGTGATCACCTCGTGCGCGAAGGGCGCCGGCAACTCGACCTC
>NZ_DASVFL010000334.1:0-51091 GCF_036380075.1 Lentzea sp.
CCGCCCCCGCCGGTCGTGAAGCCCACGCCGTGCACCATCAGCGACGGCGCGTGCATCCAGCTCTCCACGAACCAGACGTGGGTCCTGCGCGGCGACAAGATCGCCTACGGTCCGGTGCCGATCACGCACGGGCGCAGGGGCTACGAGACGCCGCTGGGCAACTTCCCGGTGCTGCGCAAGGTGAAGGACGAGTGGAGCCGGCCGTACAACGGCCCGATGCCGTGGTCGACGTACTTCACCCAGAGCGGCATCGCGTTCCACGAGGGTTCGCTGACCGAGCCGTCGCACGGCTGCATCCACCTCGACCGCGCGTCGGCGCAGTACTACTTCACGAACCTCGCGATCGGCGAGTCGGTGCAAGTGGTCGCCTGACGGCGTTTCCATAACTCTATGATTCAGATCACCCCAGAGTGGTTACTCCACTACCGAGGGGTGATGAGAGATGCGAGTTCTGATCGCGACGGTGCTCCTGATCCTCGGTTTCGCAGTTCCCGCGCAAGCGCAGGCGGGATGCACCGTCCACAACGGAGCGTGCCTCGTGAAGAGCACGAACCAGGCGTGGCTGGTCTACAACGGCAACGTGAGCTACGGGCCGGTGCCGATCAGCCACGGCAAGCCGGGGTACGAGACCCCGGTGGGCACGTTCTCGGTGCTGCGCAAGGTGAAGAACGACTGGAGTGTCCCCTACAACGGCCCGATGCCGAACGCGGTGTACTTCACCACGACCGGTATCGCGTTCCACCAGGGCGACACGGCGGTCCAGTCGCACGGCTGCATCCGGATGTCCTGGGACGCCTCGCAGGTGTTCTACGACAACCTCATGGTCGGCGAGCAGGTCCAGGTCCTTCCGTA
The DNA here is from genome assembly GCF_036380075.1 of Lentzea sp. Classification (NCBI taxonomy): domain Bacteria; kingdom Bacillati; phylum Actinomycetota; class Actinomycetes; order Pseudonocardiales; family Pseudonocardiaceae; genus Lentzea; species Lentzea sp. The sequence continues at coordinate 853 of NZ_DASVFL010000334.1, forward strand.
ACGGCTCCGTCCGACAGCTGCCCACCGGTGGAGGCGCCGGTGGGCAGCAGCACGTCGTCCGTCAGCGGTTCGCGAGCAGCTTCCGCACGGTGTCCTCGATGACGTCCACCCGCCGCAACGCCGTGTCGTGGTCGTCGCCGTCGTCTTCCCGTGCCAGCGTGTAGATCACGCCTCCCGCGCTGGCCACGTGGTCGGGCACCCACACGATCCCGCGCTCTGCCAACAAGTTCGCGACGCCGTCGTCGGTGAGCTGGTTGTTCGCCGGTCCCACGACCAGTCGCACGTCCAGCTCCCGCACGGTGTCCGGGCTCAGCACCCCGCCCACCGCCGCGGGCACGAGCACGTCGGCCTTGACCTTGTACGCCTCGTCCGGGTGCACCCAGCCGAACCGGTCGCTCCGCCTGCTCTCGTCCACATCGGACACTGTGATGTCGGCGCCGGGGAGTCCTTCCGCGATCAGCTCGCCGACTGACCCGAACCCGCTGATGACGACCTTCCTGCCGGTGAGGTCGGCCGTGCCGAAGGTGTGCTCCGCGGCCGCTTTGAGCGCCGCCAGGACACCTCGCGCCGTCGGTCCGCTCGACGACCCCGTGCCGCCCTGGTCCTCCGGCAGGCAGTAGGCCCACGGCGTGAGCTCCCTGAGCACCGCCATGTCGTCCGGTCCGGTGCCGACGTCCGGACCCGCCCGGTAGGCGCCGCCGAACTCGTTGACCAGGTCGGCGTGGTCGAGCAGCACGTCCCGGCGCTGCTCCGGCGTGAGCGGCCGGTCGGCGACGATCACGCTCTTGGCCCCGCCGTGCGGGATCCCCGCCGCCTCGCACTTGAGCGTCATGGCCTTCGACAACCGCAGCACGTCCGTGACGGCGTCGGTGATCTGCCCGTACGCCTTCATCCTGCACCCGCCGACCGCCGGCCCCGCCGCGGTCGAGTGGATGGCGACCATCGTGGTCACCCCCGACCGCTTCCCCGTGCGGACCACGAGACGCTCGTGTTCCCACATCTGCGTTCCTCCCGAACTTCAGTCATGCTTTGACCTCGAAGTTAGGGTGAACGCCAGTTCGGTTGACTGTTTCCCGAACTTGATTCGGCAGCGGCTTTCAGGGGTGTGCGGTGGATGAACTTGATTCGGCGATCGTGCGGGAACTGCAGCGCGATGCCCGGCAGTCGAACCGAGACATCGCTCGCAAGGTCGGCGTGGCGCCGTCGACCTGCCTGGAACGCACCCGCCTGCTGCGCGAACGCGGTGTGATCCGCGGCTACCACGCCGACATCGCCCCGTCCGCGCTGAACCGGGGTGTGCAGGCGCTGGTGTCCGTGCAGGTCCGTCCGCTGAGCCGGGCCGTCATCGACAGCTTCAAGGCGTTCGCCGCGGGACTGCCCGAGGTGCAGGCGGTGTTCGTGATGGCGGGCAGCGACGACTTCCTGATCCACGTGGGCGCCCAGGACAACGAGCACCTGCACGCGTTCCTGTTCGACAAGCTCAGCCCCCGCAAGGAGATCGTGGGCTTCCGCACGTCGATCATCTTCCAGCACCTGGCCAAGCACGACCCGGCACCGCTGCCGGGTCTGTGAGCCCCGCGCTCAGCTCGCGTCGCTCGAGTGCCCGGGGAAGAGGTGCGCCGACGGGTTGAGCAGGACCGCGATGTTGTTGACCGCGGTCGCCGCCTCGCCGAAGCCGGTGGCGATGAGCTTCACCTTGCCGGGGTACTGCGCGACGTCGCCCGCCGCGTAGATCCGGTCGATCTTGGTCTTCATCGTGGTGTCGACGACGACCGCGCGGTGGTCGAGCTCCAGCCCCCACGACTCGATCGGCCCGAGGTCGGCCGTGAACCCGAGCGCCGCCACCACGGTCTGCGCGGGCAGCGTTCTGGCGTCCTCGCCCTTGACCTTGACGTCCACTTCGGACAGCAGCTCGCCGCGCAACGCGAGCACCTCGGCGTCCGTGATGATCTCGACGCCGAGCTCGCGCACCTGCCGCACCGTGGCGGCGTGCGCGCGGAAGTTGGCCCTGCGGTGGACGATCGTGACGCTCGCGGCGATCGGGTGCAGCGCGAGCGCCCAGTCGAACGCCGAGTCGCCACCGCCGACGATCACGACGTGCTGGCCGGCGTGCTCGGCCAGCACGGGCACGAAGTGCACCATGCCGCGCCCCAGCCACCCGTTGCCCGCGGGCAGCGGACGCGGGTTGAACTCCCCCATGCCGGCCGTGATCAGCATGGCCTTGGCGTTGAGTGTCGTGCCGTCCGCGAGCCCGATCCGCAGACCGTCCTCAGTGGACTCACAGGTCCGCGCCTGCCGCCCGAGGAGGTAGTCGGGCTTGAACTGCGCCGCCTGCTCCACCAGCCCGTTGACCAGATCGCGCCCGCGGATCGCCGGGAACCCCGCGACGTCGAAAATCATCTTCTCCGGGTACATCGCCGTGACCTGCCCGCCCGGTTCCGGCAGGGCGTCGACGACCGCGACGTTCATTTCCCGGAAGCCTGCGTAGTAGGCGGCGAACAACCCCGTGGGACCAGCACCCACGATGAGGAGGTCGACGTCACGCTCCATGAGAGGGCCCTTCTGCCAGTGGTGGGTGGCAGTGCTGTGATCGACGATAGAGACTCGTGGTATGTCTGAACAGGAGTACCGCGTCGAGCACGACACGATGGGTGAGGTCCGCGTTCCGGTCGACGCATTGTGGCGCGCCCAGACCCAACGCGCGGTCGAGAACTTCCCGATTTCCGGTCGAGGCCTGGAACGAGCCCAGATCAGGGCCCTGGGCCTGCTCAAGGGCGCCGCGGCCCGCGTGAACGCCCGCCTCGGCGTGCTGCCCGACGACGTGGCCTCCGCCATCGCCACCGCGGCCGACGAGGTGGCCGCCGGTTCGTGGGACGAGCACTTCCCGGTCGACGTGTTCCAGACGGGCTCGGGCACGTCGTCGAACATGAACGCCAACGAGGTCATCGCCACCCTGGCGACGCGCGCGCTGGGCCGCGACGTGCACCCGAACGACCACGTCAACGCCTCGCAGTCGTCCAACGACACCTTCCCGACGACCCTGCGCGTCGCCACCACCGAAGCCGTGGTGACCGACGTGATCCCGGCCTTCTCCCACCTGCTGGAGGTGCTGGAGTCACGTGCGGCCGAGTGGTCGTCGCTGGTGAAGTCCGGCCGCACGCACCTGATGGACGCCGTGCCCGTGACGCTGGGCCAGGAGGTCGGCGCCTGGGCGTCCCAGGTCCGCTACTCGGTGGAACGGCTCTCTTCGTCGGTGCCGCGCCTGGCCGAGCTCCCGATCGGCGGCACGGCAGTCGGCTCGGGCCTCAACGCCCCCGCGGAGTTCGGCGCCCTGGTGGCAGCCGAACTGGCGACCGCGACGGGCCTGCCCCTGACGGAGGCCCGCGACCACTTCGAGGCCCAAGCCACCCAGGACGGCGTGGTCGAGATCTCGGGCCAGCTCCGCGCCTCCGCCGTGGCGTTGTTCAAGATCGCCAACGACCTCCGCTGGCTCGGCTCCGGCCCCCGCACGGGCCTGGGCGAACTGGCCCTGCCGGACCTCCAGCCGGGCTCGTCGATCATGCCGGGAAAGGTCAACCCGGTGATCTCGGAGGCCACGATGATGGTGGTGGCCCAGGTGATCGGCAACGACGCGACCGTCGCGTTCGCCGGCTCGCAGGGCAACTTCCAGCTGAACGTGATGCTGCCGGTCATCGCCCGCAACGTCCTGGAGTCGTCCCGCCTGCTGGCCGCCGTGGCCCGCCTGCTCGCCGACAAGGTGCTGGCCGGCACCGAACCCCAGGTGGCGCAGATGCAGGAGTACGCGGAGTCGTCGCCGTCGATCGTGACGCCGCTGAACCGCTACCTCGGCTACGAGGAGGCGGCTTCGATCGCCAAGCAGTCGCTGAAGGAGCGCAAGACCATCCGCGAGGTGGTGCTGGAGCGCGGACACGTGCCTTCGAAGCTGAGCGAGGAGCAGCTGGACGCCGCTCTGGACGTGCTGCACATGGCGCGCGGCGGTCGTTGAGGCTTTGAGGTCCGGTGCCGGGTCGCCCGGCACCGGATCGGGGTCAGGAGTACATCGCGAGCCAGAGGGTGATGTGGGCTCCACCCAAGAGCAAGAAGGAGTTCCCGCCGGTCGCCGTCACGCTGCCCTGGGAGAAGCCGGACAGGAGTACGTGCCGCAAGACGACGGGATGCACGCCCTACGGCACCTCTATGCGTCCGCTCAGCTGGAGGGCGGCGTCTCGGTCAAGGCGCTCTCAGTGAACCTCGGCCGCCACGACCCCGGCTTCACGCTGCGCGTCTACACGCACCTGATGCCGTCCAGCGGGGACAAGAGCAGGAAGGCCGCCAACGCGCTTTTCAAACCGAAGAAGCGGGCTGACGGCCTGGAGACGGCCTGACAAGATCAAGCAACAACGAAACGCCAGGTCAGGAGTACATCGCGAGCCAGATGGCGATGTAGTGGCAGATCGCCGCCACCACGGTCGCCGCGTGGAAGAACTCGTGGTACCCGAACACCTGCGGCCACGGGTTCGGCCACCGGGTCGCGTAGAACACGGCCCCCACGGTGTAGAGCGCCCCGCCGACGAGCAGCAGCACCAGGGCCGCGACGCCGGCGTGGTGCAGCAGCTCGGGTAGCACGAACACCGCTACCCAGCCGAGCGCGATGTAGATCGGCACCCCGAGCCACCTCGGCGCGTGCGGCCAGGCCAACTTCAGCGTCACGCCGAGCAGCGCGCCGATCCACACCACCCACAGCACGGTCGAGCCGGTCGAGGGGTTCATCGCCAGCAGGGCGAACGGCGTGTACGTGCCGGCGATGAACACGAAGATCATGGAGTGGTCGAGGCGTTTCATCCACGTGCGGACGCGTTCGGACGTCCACGTCACGCGGTGGTAGAGCGCCGAGACGCCGAACAGGCCCAGGACGGTCAGGCCGTAGACCGAGGTGGCCAGGGCCGCTCGTGCGGACACCGTGGACGCGGCGAGGGCGATGAGGGTCGCGCCTGTCGCCACCGAGGCTATGAACGACCAGAGGTGCAGCCACCCACGAAGGCGCGGCCGCAGTCCGGGCTGTGGAGGAATGGTCGCTGTCGTCACAGGACCTTAGGTTACGCGACCGTAGGTTTCGGGCCGCTGCCCAGTGATGAAGCCCGCACGGCGTACGCTCTTCTGGCGTGGCACTCCGGACCCGTGTGAAAGACGTCGCTATCCACCTCTACGAGTGGATCCTCCGGCGCGAGTTGAGCGGGACACAGGTTCCCCAGCACGTGGGCGTGGTCCTCGACGGCAACCGCAGGTGGGCCAAGGAGGCCGGGTTCACCGACGTCGCGGACGGGCACCGGGCCGGGGCGCGCAAGATCCTCGAGCTGCTCGAGTGGTGCGGTGACGCCAAGGTGGAGGTCGTCACGCTCTGGATGCTGAGCACCGACAACCTCAACCGCGACGCCGCGGAACTGGCTCCGCTGCTCGACATCATCGCCGACATCACCGACGAGCTGGCCGAGGACGGCAACCCGTTCCGCGTCCGCCACGTCGGCGCGATCGACATGCTGCCCGCGGAGCACGCCGAGCGGCTCACGAACGCCGCGAACAAGACCAAGAACCGCACCGGCATCCAGGTCAACGTCGCCGTCGCGTACGGCGGGCGGCAGGAGATCGCGGACGCCGTGCGGAAGCTCCTGCAGGCGCACGCCGAGCGCGGCGGCACCATCGAGGAGCTGGCCGAGGTGCTCGACGTCGACCACATCGCGGAGCACCTCTACACCTCCGGGCAGCCCGACCCCGACCTGATCATCCGCACGTCCGGTGAGCAGCGGCTCTCCGGCTTCATGCTCTGGCAGTCGGCGCACTCGGAGTTCTGGTTCTGCGAGGCCTACTGGCCCGGTTTCCGCCGCACGGACTTCCTGCGGGCGATGCGCGAGTACGCCAAGCGCCACCGCCGTTACGGCAGCTGAGACGTCGAAGGGGCGCCCACCGCGAGGTGGGCGCCCCTTCGGAGCAGTCAGCAGACGTGACTAGTCGTTCCAGCCGTACCAGTCGTCGCCGTCCTCGATGCCGCCGGCGGCGCAGGACTCGGTGATGGAGGGCGAGTTCACCGGAACAGCCGCACCCAGCACGCCGACGTTGTTGCCGCACACGCCGCCGGTCAGGTTCAGGTTGTTGGCGTTGCCGACGACCAGGAGGGGCGCGTTGTCCCAGTGGTAGCCGGGGTCGGCCATCGCGGTGGAACCGACGGCCATGAACGCCGCAGCGACGCCGAGAACGGCGGCAGCCTTCTTCAGCACGATTTTCTCCTCATGAAGGTTCAAAACGGTTTAAAACAATCCGGGAGCGCCAGAAATGGCGCCCCCGGACGCAGATCTGAAAAGCGAGGTCAGCCCTCGTCGACGACGCCGCCGGCGGCGCACGACCCGGTGAGCGACGGCGAGTTGATCGGCACAGCCGCGCCGAGGACGCCGACGTTGTTGCCGCAGGCGCCGATCGTGCCGTTGAGGTTGTTGCCGTTCAGCAGGACCAGCAGCGGGCCGTTCGACCAGTGGTAGCCCTGGCCGGGGTAGTCCTGGTGACCCTCGCCGGCCATGGCGGCCGGGGCGAACGCGAGCGACAGCGCAGCAGCGGCAGCAACCGCGGCAATGGCCTTCTTCACGTCATTCTCCTTCATGTCGGGTTATCCCCGTCATTTCCGGAGTCTTCGGGGATCTCCGGAGCGGTGGGGTCTCCGGGCAGAAACGCTATAGGCAGTGATCGCAATCGGCCGCCCGAGTGACACCATTGTGTGACGACATGATCAACAACATTCCCCGATCAGGTGGTCGTCGTTTCGGCATTCGGTCGCGCGCAAAGCGCTGTGGTAGACGCTCTACGCTCTCCGACTCATGGACGCTGACGAGCTGGTTCGCGGATATCTGGTGCTCGGGCTGCGGCTCGGGCGCCTGGTGTCCGGGTTCGTCGACTCGTTCACCGGTGACCCGGCACTGAGCCGCGCCGTCGACAACGAGCCGCGCCTGCACCCCAGGGCGTTGGGCGGCCACGCGCGGCAGCTGCGCAGGGAACTATCCGGCAGCAGCCTCAGTGAGCAGCGCAAACAGTTCCTCGACGCGCACCTGCGGGCGCTGGAGTGCACCGCGCGCAAGCTCGACGGCGAGCGCGTCTCGTTCGTCGACGAGGTCGAGCAGTACTTCCAGGTCCGCGTCCGCCCCGGCGACGAGGACGCGTACGCGCAGGCCCACCGCAGGCTCGACGCGGTCCTCGCGGGACCGGGCACGCTGGCCGACCGCCTCCAGGCCTTCCGCACGGCCGACGAGGTGCCCGCGCGACGGCTCCAGGGCGCGGTGCAGGCCGTCTCCAGCGCGTTGAGGGACCGCGTGCGGCAGAAGTACGCGCTGCCCGAGCAGGAGATCGTCGAGTACCAGGTCGTCACCAACAAGCCGTGGAGCGGCTTCAACTACTACCTCGGCGGCTACCGCAGCCGGGTCGCGGTGAACGCCGACCTGGGCCACCGCATGTCGAACCTGCCGCACCTGGTCGCGCACGAGTCGTACCCCGGCCACCACACCGAACACTGCCGCAAGGACGCCGGGCTGGTCGCCAAGCGCGGGTACGCCGAGCAGTCGATCTTCCTGATCAACACGCCGCAGTGCCTGATGGCCGAGGGCATGGCCGACCTCGGGCTGCACGCCGCCGTCGGGCCGGGCTGGGGCGTCTGGGCGGAGCAGATCTTCGGCGACCTCGGGTTGCGAATGGACGGCGAACTGTCCGAAAAGGTCGAGTCGGCGGCGGCGGGCCTGCTCACCGTCCGGCAGGACGCCGCCCTGCTGCTACACGATCGAGGTGCGGATCAGGATGACGTTGTTGCGCATCTGCGCAGGTGGCTGCTAGTGCCCGAGCGCCGGGCACGGCAGATGGTTCGTTTTCTGGCGGATCCGCTGTGGCGCGCGTACACCACGACGTACGTCGAGGGAGTCCGGCTCGTGAGGGCCTGGCTGGACGTCCGCGCGCCTGGAGAAGCGCTCGACTCCCGCTATCTGAGACTTCTCGACGAGCCCCTCGTGCCGAAATCGCTCGAGAACGAAGTCAGGGACGGTCTTTCGTGGCTCGCGCGCAACGCCCACGAAAACAGCATCTGACCAGTGCGAACACGTCTGCGGTCACGTTTCGGACAGCTTTCGGGCAGATGACGAGTTCGGATTCACCTGTGTGGCTTCGTGCCGATGGGGCACTTCCACAGGTAACTTCGAAACCGGCGGGACGCGACCACTGCGGACCGCGCAGGGAGGCTCTGATCGTGGCAGATGACGTCGCGAGGGGGCCGGCACCCGGCCCTCGTGGTCGACCTGCCTGACGCCTTCACCGGCGGATGGCGAGACGACCGATCAGGGTGGTGCCTGGCCCAGCGAGGAGCGGACGCGGGTGCCGCGTTCGTGAGGGAGTTGCCGTGAACGCACGACGTCCCGCGAGCCGTTCCTCAGGCTCATCGCGCAGTTCTTCCTCCCGGCGCAAGTCCGCCGCTCCGGCCATCACGACATATGTGCTGGACACGTCGGTACTGCTGTCCGATCCCCTCGCCCCCACCAGGTTCGCGGAGCACGAGGTCGTGCTCCCGCTCGTGGTGATCAGCGAGCTGGAGGGCAAGCGCCACCACCCCGAACTGGGCTGGTTCGCGAGGGAAGCACTGCGTCTGCTCGACGACCTGCGCTTGCGGCATGGTCGCCTCGATTCGCCGATCCCCATCGGGGATCTGGGAGGCACCTTGCACGTCGAGCTCAACCACTCCGACCAGGAGGTGTTGCCATCAGGTTTCCGAACGGACTCCAACGACGCCCGAATCCTCGCCTGCTCCCTCAACCTCGCGGCTGAGGGGCGCAACGTCACCCTGGTGACGAAGGACATGCCGCTGCGGGTCAAGGCCGGATCGGTCGGCCTGCCGGCGGAGGAGTACCGGGCGCACGACGTCACCCTGTCAGGCTGGACGGGCATGTCCGATCTGGACGTTCCCCAGTCCCTCGTGGACGGCCTGTTCAAGGAGAACGTCGTCGACCCGACCCAGTACGAGGACCTGGAGCACATCGCCGAGCTGCCCTGCCACACCGGACTGAGGTTGCTGGCGGGCACGTCGAGCGCTCTGGGCCGGGTGACCGCGGACAAGCAGATCAGGCTGGTGCGCGGAGATCGGGAGGCGTTCGGACTGCACGGGAGGTCCGCTGAGCAGCGGATCGCGCTGGACCTGCTGCTCGACGCCGATGTCGGCATCGTCTCGCTGGGCGGACGTGCGGGCACCGGCAAGTCGGCGCTGGCGCTGTGCGCCGGCCTCGAAGCGGTGATGGAACGAAGGCAGCACCGGAAGGTCGTGGTGTTCCGGCCGCTCTACGCGGTGGGAGGCCAGGAGCTCGGGTACCTGCCCGGCAGCGAGAACGAGAAGATGGGGCCGTGGGCGCAGGCGGTGTTCGACACCCTCGGCGCGCTGGTGAGCCAGGCAGTCGTGGAGGAGGTGATGGACCGCGGGATGCTCGAGGTCCTGCCCCTCACCCACATCCGCGGCCGTTCGCTGCACGACTCCTTCGTGATCGTCGACGAGGCGCAGTCGTTGGAGCGCAACGTGTTGCTGACCGTGCTGTCGCGGCTGGGCAGCAACTCGCGGGTGGTGCTGACGCACGACGTGGCGCAGCGCGACAACCTGCGGGTCGGCCGGCACGACGGCGTGGCGGCGGTGATCGAGAAGCTGAAGGGACACCCGCTCTTCGCCCACGTCACCCTGACCCGCTCGGAGCGCTCGCCGATCGCGGCCCTCGTGACGGAGATGCTGGAGGACTACGCCTCCTAGCGTCCTGAACGAGGAACGGCCCCGCGCTCGCGTTGCGCGGGGCCGTTCTCGTCGCTGTGCGGCTAGTCGAGCGCGCGCTTCATGAACCCGCGCAGGCCCAGGCCGCCGAAGCCCGCGATCGCCACGACGAGCACGAGCAGCACCACCGGCAACGGGATGTGCGGCACGCCCGGCACCAGCTCGGCGCGCATGCCCTCGCTCACGTACGTCAGCGGGTTGAGCGCGCAGATCACCTTGAACCACAGCAGGTCGTCGCTGAGCGACCGCCACGGGAACTGCGCGGAACCCGTGAAGAGCAACGGGGTCAGGATGACCGCGAACATGATGTTGACGCGCCGCGCGGGCACCGACGTGCCGATGACCATGCCGACCGAGCCGCCCGCGAGGCAGCCGAGGACGACCACCAGCAGTGCGCCGGGAAGGCCCTCCCAGGCCCAGTGCACGTCGAGCATGACGAACCCGACCGGCACCATCAGCAGTGCCGCGACGAACCCGCGGATCGCGCCGAACACGATCTTCTCCACCGCGACGAGCGGGATGGCGATCGGCGCGAGCAGCCGGTCCTCGATCTCCCGCGTCCACGAGAAGTCGAGCACCAGCGGCAGCGTCGTGTTCTGCAACGCGCCCAGGAACCCGTTCATCGCGATGATGCCGGGCAGCAGCACCTGGGCGAAGTCGCCCTGGACGTACCCGACGTCGCCGAGCACCTTCGCGAAGATGAAGAGGGTGAAGAACGGCTGGATGATCACCTGCGCGAGGAAGCTCGGCAGCTCGCGGCCCGTGACGAACACGTCGCGCCACAGGATCGCCCGGAACGTCGTCAGCTGGCTCACCGCAGCTCCCTGCCGGTCAGGTGGATGAACACGTCCTCCAGGCTGGGCTTGCCGATCGCGACGTCGCTGACGACGACGTCGAGGTCGCGCAGCACGTTCAGCACCGCGGGCAGCGTGACGGACGTGTCGGCGTCGGTGTAGACGCGGAACATGGCGCCGAGCTCCTCGACGCGCTGCACGTCGTCCACTTCGGACAGCGCCTGGACGATCTTCGCGGACTCGTGGCCGTTCGGGCTCACCGTGACGCTGACGGTGGTGCTGCCGGGCAGGTTCCTGGTCAGCTCCTCCGGCGTGTCGAGGGTGAGCAGCTTGCCGTGGTCGACGATGCCGACGCGGTCGCACAGCTTGGCGGCCTCGTCCATGTCGTGCGTGGTCAGCACGACCGTGACGCCCTCGTCGTGCAGGGCGGTGACGCGTTCGTGGACGAAGAGGCGGGCCTGCGGGTCGAGGCCGGTGCTCGGTTCGTCGAGGAACAGCACCTTCGGGCGGTGCATGAGCGCGCGGGCGATCATCAGCCGTTGCGCCTGGCCGCCGGACAACGTGTCGACGAGCGCCTTCGCGTGGTCCTTGAGGCCCATGCGTTCGAGGATGTCGTCGGCGAGCGCTTCGCGTTCCTTCGACCCGATGCCGTGGTAGGCCGCGTGGAACAGCAGGTTCTGCCGCGCGTTGAGCGAGCGGTCGAGGTTGTTGCGCTGCGGCACGACGGCGAGCAGCTGCCGGGCGCGCTGGGAGTCGGCGACCACGTCGACGCCCTCCACGAACGCCTGCCCCTCGGTGGGGCGGACGCGCGTGGTCAGCACGCCGACGGTGGTCGTCTTCCCCGCTCCGTTCGGGCCGAGCAAACCGAACACCTCACCGCGGCGGACGGTGAAGCTCAATCCGTCGACCGCCGGTTTTTGTCCGGGTTTGTAGATTTTGCGGAGATCTCTTACCTCGACCGCTTCGTCCATTTCACCATCCCCCTGGCAGGGGCCGTCCTTCCGCGAACCCAGCCGCAGACTGGATGCCGAGAACTGCCCTGGTGTGGAATTCCTCCAGCGAGGTCGCGCCGGCATACGTGCAGGCCGAGCGGACGCCGGAGGTTATCGCATCGAGCAGGTCCTCCACACTCGGGCGCACCGGGTCCAGGCGCATCTTCGACGTGGAGATGCCTTCCTCGAACAACCCCTTCTTGGCGCGGTCGAACGCGTTGTCGCTGCGCGTGCGGGCCGTCACGGCTCGTTTCGACGCCATTCCGAACGATTCTTTGTAGAGATTTCCGCGCTCGTCGCGCTGCAGGTCGCCGGGGGACTCGTAGGTGCCCGCGAACCAGCTGCCGACCATGACGCTGCTGGCACCGGCGGCCAACGCCAGCGCCACGTCGCGAGGATGCCGCACGCCGCCGTCGGCCCAGACGTGCTTGCCGAGCCTGCGCGCCTCGGCCGAGCACTCCGCGACAGCGCTGAACTGCGGCCGTCCGACGCCGGTCATCATGCGCGTGGTGCACATGGCGCCCGGCCCGACACCGACCTTGATGATGTCCGCGCCGGCCTCGACCAGGTCCCGCACGCCCTCCGCGGTGACGACGTTGCCCGCCGCGATCGGCACGTCCGGGTTCGCCTCCCGCACCGCCTTGATAGCGGTGATCATCTTCTCCTGGTGGCCGTGGGCGGTGTCCACGACGAGGACGTCCACACCGGCCTTGATCAGCGCCTCGGCCTTGGCCCGCACGTCGCCGTTGACCCCGACCGCGGCGGCGATCCGCAGCCTGCCGTCGCCGTCGGTCGCGGGCTTGTAGACCTCGGCGCGCAACGCGGTGAGCTCGGTCAGCACACCGCTGAGCCGGTCCTGCCCGTCGACGCCGAGCGCGATCTTGTGCGTGCTGTGGTGGAGCTTCTCGAAGACCTCCTGCGGCTTGGTGCCGAGGGGCAGTTTCAGCACGTCGGTGTTCATCACGTCGCCGAGACGCGCGAACCGGTCGACGCCCGTGAGCGCCGCCTCGTCGACGACCCCGAGCGGCCGGTTCCCGTCGTCCACGACCACCACCGCGCCGTGTGCCCGCTTGTGGATGAGGTTCCACGCGTCGGCCACCGCGTCGCCCGTGGTGAGCGTCAGCGGGGTGTCCCAGACCGGGTGCCGCTCCTTGACCCACGAGGTGATCTCCGCGACGGCCTCCGTCGGCACGTCCTGCGGGATGACGACGATCCCGCCGCGCCGCGCGATGGTCTCGGCCATCCGCCGCCCGGCCACGGCCGTCATGTTCGCGACGACGATCGGGATCGTGGCCCCGGTGCCGTCCGAGGTGGAGAGGTCGACGCCGAACCGGGACTCCACGGCGCTGCGGCCGGGGACGAGGAACACGTCGTCGTAGGTCAGGTCGTAAGAGGGTCGATGCCCTTCGATGAACCGCACGTGCTTCCACGCTACCCGTCTTCGCAGGTTCTCACGGTGTCCAGACGTACCCGGTGGTCGTGGTCACCGCGACGAACCCGAGCCGCTCGAGGATGGGCCGGCTGTCCTCGGTGGCGTCGACCTGGAGGTACTCGACGCCTCGCCGGAGCGCCACCTCGGCCCGGTGGGCGATGAGCGCGCGGTAGATGCCCTTGCCGCGCCACTCGGCCAGTGTGCTGCCACCCCACAGACCTGCGAACGCGGTGCCCTTCACGACCTCCAGCCGTGCCGACGACACGATCCTGTTCTGTGCTTCCGCGAGGACGATGACGGTGTCCGGGTCGTCCTTCTTCTCGACCAGGTAGTCGACGAGGTAGCTGACGTCCTTGCCGAACGCCTCGCTGGACGACGCGACGGCTTTCCGGATGTCGGCCTCGTCCCTGGTCTCGCGCAGCGTGATGCGCTCTTCGAGGCGGACGGGCGCGGCCATCTCTGCGGCCCTGCCGATGAGCACCGTCTCCCGGCCGTCCGACTCGAAGCTTGCTTGCACGAGCCGTTCGGGCAGGTCAGCCGGGCTGTCGTGACCCCAGGTCTTCCACTCGAAGTCCTGGCCGCGGGCTTGGAAGAAGTCGCGTTGGCGGGCGATGAGCTCGTCCAGGTCGCGGCCGGTGACGCCCAAATCGGGCGATCCCGCGACGAAGCCCTGCCTCTGCGGCCAGGACACCCGGTGGACCGGGCCGTCGCGGTCGACGGTGGCCTCGGGGTCGCGGGAGGTCCACTCAGCGGAGCGGGCCTGGTCGTCGAACGCGCGGAGGAGCGCGGCAGCGTCGGTCACCGGGCGGACGGTATTGGCGAGCGGGGACGGGTCGCACGCGATTTTCGCCGGTGGAGCGGGGTGGGACAGGGCGGGACAGGCAGGGTGGCGGGCGGCGCGAGGAGACGGCGAGGGCCTGCGGACGGGCTGTCCGCCGCGGCGCCGCCCCAGCTCCACCTCCGTCTGCCCAGCGCCGCCTGCCCAGCGCCGTCTGGTCACCCTCAGCCCTGCGGCGGTTGCGCGCTTGGCAGCAGGGCCCTCACCTCGTCGATCGTCGTCGCCTCCGACGGGTCCTTGTCCGGGCGGTAGCGCACCACGCGGGCGAAGCGCAGGGCCACTCCGCCGGGGTAGCGCTGCGAGACCTGGACGCCGTCCAGCTCGATCTCGATGACGAGCTCCGGGCGGACCATGACCACCCACTCGCTCTCGGAGGTGGCGATCTCCTGGAGTGCCTTGGTCTGCCACTTCAGCAGCTCGTCGGTGAGGCCCTTGAAGGTCTTGCCGACCATCACGGGCGGGCCGCCGTCCGGGTCGCGGGCGCCCAGGTGCAGGTTCGACAGCCAGCCCTGGCGGCGGCCACTGCCCCACTCCACGCCCAGCACCACCAGGTCGAGGGTGTGGACCGGCTTCACCTTCTGCCAGGCGCTGCCTCGGCGGCCGGCGGCATAGGGCGAGGTTAGGGACTTCACCATCACGCCCTCGTGGCCCGCGGCCAGGGAGGCCTTCACCACCTCGGACGCCTGTGCGGGCGACGGGTCCAGCACGCCGGGGATGACGTGGGCGCCCGCCACCTGTTGCAGCGCCGCCAGGCGTTCGCGCAGGGGTGCGTCGAGCAGGTCCTCGCCGTCGAGGTGCAGGCAGTCGAAGAAGTACGGGTGCAGGAGCAGCTCGCGTTCGTCCTGCGCGCCGAAGCGGCTCATCGTCTCCTGGAACGGGCGTGGCCTGCCCTCGTCGGTCAGGGCCAGGGTCTCGCCGTCGAGCACCACGGACGTGCACGGCAGGCCGCGGACCAGCTCGACCAGTTCGGGCACGGTCTTGGTGATCTCGCGCAACGTGCGCGTGAAGATGTGCACCTCGTCGCCCGAGCGGTGCACCTGGATGCGCGCGCCGTCGAGCTTGTGCTCCACCACGCAGCTGCCGAGCTCCTCCAGGGCCTCGTCCAGCGACTCCGCCGGCGAGGCGAGCATCGGGCGCAGCGGGCGGCCCACCTCCAGGCGGAACGCCTCCAGCGCCTCGGCACCGCCCTCCAGCGCCGTCACGGCCGTCTCCGGCAGGCGGCCGGACAGCATGAACGCGCGGCGCACGGTCTCGCCCGGCACGTCGGCCGCCGAGGCGATGGCGTCGAGCATCACGCCTTCCAGCGCGCCCTGGCGCAGCTCGCCGGTCAGCAGCCGGCGTAAGAAGTCCTGCTCCGCCTCAGTGGAACGGGCGAAGAGCGCGGTCAGCAGGTCGACCCTGCGCTGCGCGGAGCCCTTGCCGGACGTTCCCGCCACCTCGGCCAGCGCGGCGTCGACCTCGGCGACCGTGAGCCCGGCCGCGGCGGCCGGGGGCACGGCGAGGTCGACGACCGTGCGCCAGCCGGTGCCGATGCGACCTTGCCGCGGCGTGCCGATGAGGAAAGACACCACCGCGACCACGACGTCGGCGGTCGCCGAGCGCAGCAACGCCGACAGCGCCTTGACCTTGGCCAGGCGCGACCGGGTCGCCGCCACGGCGGCCGACGTGTCGACTACTTCGGAGAGGAGCACGGATCCATGGTGCACCCGAGCACTGACAATTTCTCGAGACGCGGGCTAGGCTGGCCCGACCAACGGTTCTACCTGGGGGTTTACCGAGCCATGCGCGCCTTCATCGCTGCCGTCCTCCTGTTCGCCGCCGTTCTCACCGCTCCCGGCGCCGGCGACCGCGAACACGTCCTCGGCGCCGACGCGGACCTCAGCGCCAAGCGCGAGCACATCCTCTAGACCTCCCAGGAAGTGGCCGCGATCTCCCCGACCGCCTCGCGCAGCCGGTCGGGGGACAGTGCCGCGTACCCGAGCACCAGCCCCGGCCGCATCGGCGTGCGCGTGTACTGCGCCAACGCCCACACGTTCACCCCACGCGACTCGAGCCTGCTCTTCAACGCGAGGTCGTCCGTCCCGTCCGGCATGCGCAGCACTACGTGCAACCCGGCCGCCACACCGACGGCCTGCCATCCGGGCAGATGCTCCGCCACGGCTTCCAGCAGCGCATCCCGCCGCGCCCGGTAGAGCGCGCGCGTACGGCGCAGATGCCGGTCATAGCCGCCCGTGCGCAACAGGTGCGCGAACGCGGCCTGCGGGATCGTGCCGGTGCCCATGTCGTTGTACTGCTTGCGCCGCACGATGTCCTCGCGCAGGCGTTCCGGCACCACCAGCCACCCGAGCCGCAACGCGGGCGCGAGCACCTTGCTCGTCGTCCCCTGGTACACGACGTGGTCGGGCGCGAGCGCCTGCAACGCCCCCAGCGCCGGCCGGTCGTAGCGGTGCTCGGCGTCGTAGTCGTCCTCGATGATCAACCCGTTCCGCTCGCGCGCCCACTCCACGAGCGCGCGCCGCCGTTCCGGGTGCAGCACCATGCCCAACGGGAACTGGTGCGCGGCCGTCACCAGCACGGCGCGACAGTCCGTTCGCGACAGCAGGTCGACCCGGATTCCCTTGTCATCAACAGGAATTGGCACGGTGTTCAGCCCGTGCGACCGCAGCATGTGCTCGCTGCCGAAGTGGCTGGGTTCCTCGATCGCGATGCTGCCGTCCAGAACCCGCGCGGTGAGCTGCAACCCGTCCGCGGCGCCGTTGGTGATCACCGCATCCCGTGCCACCACGGCACGAACCCGCGCCAGGTAGTCGACGATCTCCCTGCGCAGCCCCACGAACCCGGCCGGGTCCGGGTAGGCCAGGTCGTCGTCCGGCAGCTCGGCCAGCGCG
This sequence comes from Lentzea sp., assembly GCF_036380075.1. Taxonomy (NCBI): domain Bacteria; kingdom Bacillati; phylum Actinomycetota; class Actinomycetes; order Pseudonocardiales; family Pseudonocardiaceae; genus Lentzea; species Lentzea sp. The sequence goes on from NZ_DASVFL010000334.1 coordinate 17,623, forward strand.
GCCCGGTGCGCGGAAACCCATTCGGCACGCGGGAAGGCGCCCAGCGCGGGCAGCCCGGGCCGCAGGTTGTACCGCCACCGCCGCGGTGGTTCCGGCACGCCGCACGCGCCCGCGGGCCCGAGGCTCGCGACCGTGGTGCCCGAACCCCGGCGCGAGGTGAGGTACCCCTCGGCCACGAGCTGCGTGTACGCCGACGTCACGGTCCCGCGCGCCACCCCGAGCTGCGCAGCGAGGTCCCGGCTCGACGGCAGCCGCGTGCCCGGCACGAGCCGTCCGTCGCGGATCGCCCTGCGCAGCTCGACTTCCACGCCGCGCCGCCGCTGGTGCCCGGGCAGCAGCAGCTCGCGAAAAGTGGTCCAGTTCGTGGCCATTGAAGTGGAGCTTAAACCTGGACCAGTTCGACGCGAGGCTCTACAGCCATGAGACTCGGGGTGGCCGCGGGAGCGACAGCGGCAACGATCGTCGGAGCGTCGGTGCCGGTCACGGGGATGCTGGAGGGCTACCCGGTCCTGACCGGACAGGCCATGCGGTACGCACTGGCCGCGGCCGTGTTGCTGCTGGTCGCGCGCCGTCTGCCCATGCCGTCGTGGCGCGACATCCCGCCGTTGCTGGGCGTCGTCGTCACGGGCATGCTCGGCTTCAACGCCGTGCTCCTCGCCGCGCAGCAGTACGCGCAACCAGGCTTCGTGGCCGCCGTGATGGGCGGCTCCCCCATCGCACTCGCGCTGCTCTCGCGCCAACGCACGACGTCGGCTCTTGTCGGTGCCGCGGTGGTGGCAGCAGGCATCGTGCTGTTGTCCGGCGGCGGCTCGTGGCACGGTCCTGGCCTCGCGCTCGCGCTGCTCACGATGGCCGGCGAAGTCTGCTTCACGCTGTTCGCCGTCGGAGTCGTGCGCCGGCTCGGAGTGCTGGGCGTGGCCACTTGGACCTGCCTGCTCGCCGCGGTGATCGGCGCCGTCCTCGGCACGTTCGCCGGCGGCTGGCGGGTGCCGGACACGCGGCAGGCGTTCGCGCTGGTGCTGCTCGCGCTCCTGGTCACCGCGCTGGCGTTCGGGCTCTGGTACTTCGCCGTGAACCGGCTGGGCTCCGACCGCGCCGGCGTGCTCATCGGCCTGATGCCGGTGTCCGGCCTGGCCACGTCGGTCGTGCTGGGCGCACAGGAGCTCACGCTCGTGTCCGTCCTCGGCGTCACCACGGTCGCACTCGGGTGCGTCATCGGGCTCCGCAAAGCGCCTGAGCCGTCCGCCGACCCGGTGGTCGAACGGACGGCTCCCAGCGTCACGTGAGGTCGGGTCCCTGCGAACGCAGGTCGTCGACCTTCGACATCGCGTCCCGCAGCTCACCGAGCCACGAGTCGGCGTGCTCACCGACCAGACGCACGGCCCACGCCAGGGCATCGGCACGAGACCGGGCCACGCCCGCGGCGACCAGCGTGTCGAGCACCTGGCGTTCCGGCTGGCGCAGCCGCGTCATCACCGGGACGGCCAGGTGCGTGAACAGCTCACGCGTGCCTCCCTGGACCGCGCCCCACGCCACCTTGCGGCCGTAGCGGTGCTCGGCCTGGCGGGCGATCTCGATGCGCTCGTCCCGCGTCTCCTCGCGCCAGCGGGCGATCCGGCCCGACTCGGCCGCGGCACGCGAGGCGTCGTCGAACTCGCCCTCGAGGTCCGCCAGCGTGCCGACGACCGTGATCTCCTCGCGGTCGACGACCACCTCCGGCGCACCGGTGAACCACGCGTCGGGCAGCCTGCCCGCGAACCACGCCGCCGCGTCGTCGGCCGACGGCAGGTCAGCCTGCTGCCACCCGCCTCGTCCTCGCCATCCTCGTCCCATCGGAACCACCCCTGATTACATGATTACGTCGTTGCCGACGTTACGCCTGCAATCGCTCAGAGGGTGTTCGCCGTCAGCGAAGTGACCAGCGCATCCACCGACGCGACGGGCAGATCGCACACGTAACCGCGGCACACGTAGGCCGCAGGTGCCTCGTCGAGCAGTGGACGGTCCTCAAGCAGCGGCACGGACGACGGCTCTCCCGCCACGACGACGCCGCCTCCGGGCACATGCGCGACCGCCGCCACCCACAACGACGCACGACGCGGGTCGTCGTCGGCTCCCACGACGGCCACCTGCAACGGCCCGGCGACCAACGTCTCGGCGACCGTCAACCAGTGACCGGCGAACCGCGGCGCACGGGCGGCCAGCAGCCCGGCCCGCGTCACCGCCGCCGAAGCGGCCTCCACGTACCGCGACGACCGTTCGGCACCCACCAGCAGAGCCGCCGTCACCAGGGCCGAGGCCAGCGAGGACGCCCCGGACGGCGACGCGTTGTCGGTCGAGTCCGCGGGCCGGCGCACCAACGCCTCGGCGTCGTCGGCGGTGTCGTAGTAGGCACCCGGCGTGTCCGCGACGGCGAACCGCACGAGCGCCGTGTCCAGCAGCCCGCAGGCCAGGTCGAGCCACCGGATCGACCCCGTGACCTGGTGCAGCGCCAGCAACCCGTCGGCGACGCAGCCGTAGTCCTCCAGCACCCCGAACGACGGTCCGGCCACGCCGTCCCGCGACGTCCGCAGCAGCCGGCCCTCGACCAGGTGCACGGAGGCCAGCAGCTCCGCCGCCTCCGCGGCCGCCGCGACCCACGCCGGTTCGCCGAAGAACGCGCCCGCCTCGGCCAGTGCCGCGACCGCCATGCCGTTCCACGCCGCGACCACCTTGTCGTCCCGGCCGGGCTGCGGTCGTTCGGCACGACGGGCCAGCAGCGCGGCCCGCACGTCCTCGCCCGGTTCCGACACGAACCGCAGGGTCGACCTGCCGTCCTCGAAGTTCGGCTCCTCGGTGACCCCGAACGCCCCGGCCGCCTCCCCCAGCTCCTCGAACGACCACACGTAGGTCAGGCCCTCGACGCCGTCGGTGTCCGCGTCCAGCGAAGCCGCGAACCCGCCCTCGGCGGTCCGCAGGTCCCGCAGCAGGAACGACGCCGTGTCACGAGCGACGCGCGCATAGCGCTCCGAACCGGTGACCCTCGTCAGGTGCGTGTAGAAGCGCAGCAGCAAAGCGTTGTCGTACAACATCTTCTCGAAGTGCGGCACCACCCACGACGCGTCGACGCTGTACCGCGCGAACCCGCCGCCGAGCTGGTCGTACATGCCGCCGTTCGCCATCGCGTCGGCCGTCGCGGTCGTCATCGAGACCGCCTCGACCGACCCGGTGCGCTCGTGGTGGCGCAGCAGGAACTCCAGCACCATCGACGGCGGGAACTTCGGTGCGCCGCCGAACCCGCCGTTGCGCCGGTCGAACTCGCCCAGCAACGACACCACCGCGCCCGCCAGCGCATCGGAGTCCACAGTGGACGGCGGTAGCGGCGCGGCGTTCCTGGAGATCTCCTCCACCACGGCGGAGGCGGACTGCAGGACCTCGTCCGGGCGTGTGGCCCAGGTGGCCGCCACGGCCTCGATGAGCTGCGGGAACGACGGCATGCCCGGCCGCGGCGACGGCGGGTAGTAGGTGCCCGCGTGGAACGGGCGGGCGTCGGGCGTGAGGAACACCGTCATCGGCCACCCGCCGTGGCCGGTCATGGCCTGCGTGACCTCCATGTACACGGCGTCGACGTCGGGACGTTCCTCGCGATCCACCTTCACCGACACGAAGTGCTCGTTCAGGTACGCGGCGACGTCGGCGTCCTCGAACGACTCGTGCGCCATCACGTGGCACCAGTGGCAGGCCGCGTAGCCGATGGACAGCAGCACCGGGACGTTGCGCCGTCGTGCCTCCGCGAACGCCTCCTCGCCCCACGGATACCAGTCGACCGGGTTCCCGGCGTGCTGCAGGAGGTACGGGCTGGTCGCGTCCGCGAGTCGGTTCGCCATGCCGACCACACTAAATGGGCGGCGCGGACGGCGACTCTCGATCAGACTCGTGCGCGTGTTGCTCACCATGACCACGACCCACCAGCCGGCGACCGACCTCGGTCACCTGCTGCACAAGCACCCGGACCGGGCCCAGTCGTTCTCGACGAGCTCGGGTGTCGCGCACGTCTTCTACCCCAAGGCGACGCACGACGAATGCACGGTCGCCCTCCTGCTGGAGGTCGACCCCATCGCGCTGGTGCGAGGTCCCGGCAGCACGCTCACCCAATACGTCAACGACCGGCCGTACGCGGCGGGCTCGTTGCTCACGGTGGCGCTCGGCACCGTCTTCCGCACGGCCATGAACGGCCGCAGCGACAGCTTCCCCGAGCTCGCGAAGACGCCGATCCCGCTGGTCATCCGCGTTCCCGCGCTGCCGCACCGACTGGCGGAGCGGCTGTTCACGCCGCTCGGCTGGACCGTCGAGGCGACCGGGCACGGCGACTCGCGCTTCGGCGACGTCACGCTGACCGGGACGCTCACGGTCAGCGAGGCCCTCAAGCACCTCTACGTGCTGCTGCCCGTCCTCGACGGCGGCAAGCACTACTGGGTCGCGGCCGACGAGGTCGACAAGCTGCTCAAGGCCGGTGACGGCTGGCTGGCGGCGCACCCGGACAAGGAGCTGATCACCACCCGCTACCTCGCTCGCAAGCGCCCGTTGGTCACCTCCGCGCTGGAACGCCTCGCCGACGTCGACGAGGTCGAGCCGGAGGAGCTCGACAACGCGCTGGCCGAGCCGAAGGTCTCCCTTGCCGCACAGCGCAAGGACGCCGTGATCGCGGCGTTGAAGGAGGCACGGGCGAAGCGCGTGCTCGACCTGGGCTGTGGTGGTGGCGCGTTGCTGCGGGCGCTGATGAACGAACACGAGTTCACCGAGATCCACGGCGTCGACGTGTCTGCGAAGGCGTTGCAGGAGGCGGCCCGCAAGCTGCACCTGGACCGCATGGGCGAACGGCAGCGCGAGCGGATCACGTTGCGGCAGTCGGCTTTGACCTACGCCGACACCGCGCTCGCCGGCTACGACGCGGCGGTGCTGATGGAGGTCGTCGAACACATCGACCCATCGCGCCTGCCCGCGCTGGAGCACTCGGTGTTCGTCGTCGCCAAGCCGCGGACGGTGCTGGTGACCACGCCGAACGTCGAGTACAACCCGCTCTTCGAGACGTTGCCGGAAGGCCAGCTGCGCCATTCCGACCACCGTTTCGAGTGGACTCGGGCAGAGTTCGCGGAGTGGGCCGACGGCGTGGCCGCACGCCGTGGCTACGCAGTGCAGTACGTGCCGATCGGACCGGAGGACGCCGACCGCGGCGCCCCGACCCAGATGGCCGTGTTCAGCGTGAAGGACGTGAACTGATGGAACTGAAGATTCCGGACCTGTGTCTGGTGGTGCTGGTCGGCGCCTCCGGTTCGGGCAAGTCCACGTTCGCGCGCAGGCACTTCCTGCCCACGCAGGTGCTGTCGAGCGACTACTTCCGCGGGCTCGTGTCCGACGACGAGAACGACCAGTCGGCGTCCGCGGCGGCGTTCGAGGTGCTGCACTTCGTTGCTTCGAAGCGCTTGGAGGCGGGGCGCGTCACGGTCGTCGACGCGACCAACGTGCAGGCGCCGGACCGCGCCAAGCTGGTCGAGGTCGCGCGCCGGGCGAACGTGCTGCCGGTCACGATCGTGCTCGACACCCCGACCGAGGTGTGCCTGGCACGCAACGCGTCCCGGCCCGACCGCGACTTCGGCGCGCACGTCGTGAAGCGGCACCGGTCCGCGCTGCGGCGGTCGTTGAAGCACCTCGGCAAGGAGGGCTTCAAGCGCGTCCACGTGCTGCGCTCGGAGTCCGAAGTGGACAGCGCCACCATCGTCCACGAGCGGCTGCTCAACGACCTCCGGCACGAGACCGGCCCGTTCGACGTGATCGGCGACGTGCACGGCTGCCGCGCGGAGCTGGAGGAGCTGCTCACCGAGCTCGGCTACACCCTCGTCCGCGACGACGAGGGCCGCCCCGTCGACGCCGTGCCGCCGGACGACCGCAAGGCCGTCTTCGTCGGCGACCTCGTGGACCGCGGCCCGGACACCCCCGGCGTGCTGCGGCTCGTCATGGGCATGGTCGGCAACGGCCACGCCCTGTGCGTGCGCGGAAACCACGAGGAGAAGCTGGTCCGGGCGCTGCGCGGGCACAAGGTGACGGTCCGGCACGGGCTGGAGAAGTCGCTGGAGCAGCTGGCGCAGGAGACCGAGGAGTTCCGCCTGGCCGCCACGAAGTTCTGCGACGGCCTGGTCGCGCACTACGTCCTCGACGGCGGGAACCTCGTCGTCGCGCACGCCGGACTGCCCGAGCGCTACCACGGCCGTGCGTCGGCCAAGGTGCGCAGCTTCGCGCTGTACGGCGACACGACCGGCGAGATCGACGAGTACGGACTGCCCGTGCGCCTGCCGTGGGCCGACGACTACCGCGGCGCCGCGATGGTGCTGTACGGCCACGTCCTGGTGCCCGAGGCTGAGTGGATCAACAACACGATGTGCCTCGAAACGGGTGTGGTGTTCGGCGGGAAGCTCACGGCGTTGCGCTACCCGTCGCGCGAGATCGTGTCCGTGAAGGCGCACCAGGCCTGGTACGAGAGCACCTCGCCGTTCCCGCCCAAGTCCGTCGAACGGGCGGCGGACGTGCTGGCGCTCACCGACGTCACCGGCCTGCGCCGGATCGAGACGTCGGTGATGGGCGCCGTCACGATCCGCGCGGAGCAGTCGGCGTCCGCGCTGGAGGTCATGAGCCGGTTCGCGATCGACCCGCACGACCTGCTCTACCTGCCGCCGACGATGGCGCCGACGACGACCTCGCAGCGCGACGACGTGCTGGAGCACCCGGAGGACGCGTTCGCCGAGTACCGGTCGGCGCGCGTCTCGCAGGTGATCTGCGAGGAGAAGCACATGGGCTCGCGGGCGGTGTTGCTGGTGCGCGAGGAAGGCGGCGCGATCTACACGCGCACCGGCCGCGCGTTCTTCGACGGCGCGCTGGGCGTTGAACTGCTCGACCGCGTCCGTGCGGCTTCGCAGCCGTTGTTCGAGGAGCTCGCCACGGACTGGCTGCTCGTCGACGCCGAGCTGATGCCGTGGAACGCCAAGGCCTCCGGGCTGATCCGCGAGCAGTACGCGGCGGTGGGTGCGGCCGCCGGTGGCGCGTTGCCGGTAGCGGTCGACGTGCTGGAAGCGGCGGCCGCACGCGGTGTCGACGTCGCGGACCTGCTGGCGCGCACCGCGCAGCGCGCCTCGAACGCCCAGGCCTACAGCGCCGCCTACGAGCGGTACTGCTGGCCGACCGACGGGCTGGAGGGCGTGCGGATCGCGCCGTTCCAGCTGCTGGCGGCGGAGGGCAGGACGTTCCACGACCGCTCGCACCTGTGGCACCTGGAGACGCTGGCGAAGCTGGAGGGACCGTTGTTCCAGCGGACCCGGCACCTCGTGGTCGACGTGAACGACCCCGAGCAGGTCGCGGCCGGCGTGACGTGGTGGGAGGAGCTGACGGCGGACGGCGGCGAGGGCATGGTCGTCAAGCCGCTGGCGAACCTCGCCGGACGGGTGCAGCCGGGCGTGAAGGTCCGCGGGCGCGAGTACCTGCGGATCATCTACGGCCCGGACTACACGCAGCCGGCGAACCTCTCGCGGCTGCGCAAGCGTTCGCTCGGCCGCAAGCGCGGGCTCGCCCTGCGCGAGTACGCGCTGGGCGTCGAGGCGCTGGAACGCCTCGTGCGCGGCGAGCCGCTGTGGCGGGTGCACGAGTGCGTCTTCGGCGTGCTCGCGCTGGAGTCGGAGCCGGTGGACCCGCGGCTGTGATCCTCGAAGCGGTCGTCGGCTCGCACGCCTACGGGCTCGCGACCGCGGAGTCCGATGTGGACAGACGCGGGGTGTTCGTCGCGCCCGCGGAGGCGTTCTGGCGGCCGGAGAAGCCCCCGACCTCGGTCGAGGGCAAGCTCGGCCTGAAGTCGAACCCGACGGTGCTGGAGACGCTGGTGAGCCCGCTGGTCGAGATCACCACGCCATTGGGAGAGGAACTGCGGGACCTGCCGTGGGATGACGCTCTGGCGTGGGCGCACCGGCTGGGCGCGGAGATCGCGGCCGCGCGTGGTCCGCTGCCGGAGGAGCCGGACGTCGGCCGCGTCGAGGACTGGCTGGTTTCCGTGCGCAGGCGGTCGTTGTGAGTCACCGCACCCGAGCGCGGTGGCCGCGACCGGGCCTCGGCTACTCCGCCTTCTTCTCGGCGGCGTCGGCGGGCTTGCCGTCCGCCGACGCGGTGTCCGCCGGCTCGTCGAACGACGCCGGCAGGCCCTTGATGTGCTTGTTCATCGACTTGACGAGGAAGAACACCGCGATGAAGAACACGATCAGCAGCACGAGGCCGACCGGGGAGGACTTGCCGAAGTCCTCCCCCTGACCGCCCTTGTCGTTCTCGTTCGTGTTCGACGGCTGCTGCACAGCCACGATCGCGACGGTGTCGTACCAGGGGTTCACCCCTAGACCTTAACTCCGGCGAACAGGTCGTTCTCCGGCAGCGTCGAGTCGACCCGCGAGCGCACGAGCTCGTACTCCTCGGTCGGCCAGATCTCCCGCTGCATCTCCATCGGGATGGCGAACCAGCGGCTGGTCGGGTCGATCTGGGTGGCGTGCGCCTTCAACGCCTCGTCGCGGACGTCGAAGTAGTCCGCGCACTCGACGCGCGTGGTCACGCGGTCCATGACGTCGGGACGGTCGGTGCTCCAGTTCGCGAGCCACTCGGTGTACGGCGACTCGATGCCCCGAGCCTCCATCGCCTCGTGGAACGCGAGGATCTTCGCGCGCGAGAAGCCGTGGCCGTAGTAGACCTTCTGCGTCTCCCACGCCTCACCCAGCTCCGGCTGGTACTCCGGGTCCGCGGCGGCGTCGAGCGCGGCCATCGACACCTCGTGCGTGCGGATGTGGTCCGGGTGCGGGTACCCGCCGTTCTCGTCGTAGGTGACGACGACGTGCGGGCGGAACTCGCGGATCGCCTGCACGAGCGGCGGCACCGACTCCTCCAGCGGCACGAGGGCGAAGCAGCCCTCCGGCAGCGGCGGGAGCGGGTCGCCCTCCGGCAGGCCGGAGTCCTTGAAGTTCAGCCAGCGGTGCTGGATGCCGAGGATCTTGGCCGCGGTGGCCATCTCCTCGCGGCGGATCTCGACCATGTTCTCGAGCACGTCCGGCTTGTCCATCGCCGGGTTGAGAATGCTGCCCGCACCACCGTCGGTACAGGTCACGACCATCACGTCGTGCCCTTCCGCGATGTAGCGGGCCATCGAGGCCGCGCCCTTGCTCGACTCGTCGTCGGGATGTGCGTGCACTGCCATGAGGCGCAGCTTGTCGGCCATGACCCCCGTGGTCCTCCTGTGTCAACGGTCCTGCGACACTCAACAACTGAACGTCGGTCACCATTGTTCCCCAGAGGCTGAGGAGGCGCGGACAAGTGGCACAACGCGCGCTCCCCGCGGGGCGGTACAGCAAGCAGGGCGGCAAGTCGCGCGCCCGCTGGACCCGGTGGGTGTTACTCGCTGTAGCCGTGGCGGTGGGCGCGCTCGTCGCGTTCGTCGGTTACCGAAATCTCGGCACAAAGCCGATCGAGGCGAAGCAGACGGCGTTCACCATCCTCGGCGACGACCGCGTACAGGTCAGTTTCGAGGTTTCCCGAGATCAACCGGAGCGTGCGGCGGTCTGCATCATTCGGGCCCGGTCCAAGGACGGGGACGAAGCGGGTCGTCGAGAGGTTCTCGTTCCGCCGGGAAATTCGCTCGTCGTCGAGACAACAGTTCTCCGCAGCTCGAAGCCGCCGGTCACCGGCGAGGTGTTCGGGTGCTCCTACCAGGTTCCCCCCTACTTGTCCACGAGCTAGCGGCCAAGCGGGTGATCTGAGTTTTGAACGGCGAGATTGGGAACAAATCGCCGTCGTTGAACGTTGTCTCCGTGTTATAGTTGCAGCTCAAGCACGGCCCCGGCGCGGGCCGTGTTTTTCCGTTCCGGGCCCCCGGCTCGGGAACTATCTGGTGCACACGCGTGCACCAGAGCAAGACGAGGAGTTGGTGACCGTGAGCGACACCCAGGTGACCTGGCTGACCCAGGAGGCCTACGACCGGCTCAAGGCTGAGCTGGACGAACTCATCGCGTACCGCCCGGTCATGGCTGCCGAGATCAACGCCCGCCGCGAGGAGGGCGACCTCCGTGAGAACGGCGGCTACCACGCGGCCCGCGAGGAGCAGGGCAAGCAGGAGGCGCGGATCCGCCAGCTGCACGAGCTGCTCCAGGCCGCGAAGGTCGGCGAGGCTCCCACCACGAAGGGTGTCGCGGCACCGGGCACGGTGCTCACGATCCGTTACGAGGGTGACGACGAGACGGAGACCTTCCTGCTCGCGACCCGCGAAGAGGGCGCGCACGGCGAGATGGAGGTCTACTCCCCGCTGTCGCCGCTCGGCAAGGCGCTCAACGGCGCGAAGGACGGCGAGACGGTCTCGTACGAGCTGCCCAACGGCAAGCAGCAGAAGGTCACGCTGATCTCCGCCGTTCCCTACAGCGGGTAACACGACGACGTTGTCGAAGGGCCGGTCACTTCGGTGACCGGCCCTTCACGCGTTCCAGGAGCGGACGCACGCGCGGGGGCACCGGGGTCGACAGCGCGATCGAGGTCGAGAGCCTCCGCACGTGCGGGACGTCGACGATGTGGTCGACGACGCGCTGCAGGTCGGCGTTGGAGCGGGCGACCATTCTCACGAAGAGATCTCCCTGACCCGTCGTCGCGTGCACCTCGCACACCTCGCTGATCGCGGCCAGCCCCTCGCACACCTCGGCCCGCCGCCCCTGCGCGATCTCGACGGTCGCGAACGCCGTCAGGCCGTAGCCCATCGCGCCGAGGTCGACCGCCGGCGGGAACCCGGTGAGCACGCCCCTGTCGGTGAGCCGGTCCAGCCTGGCCTGCACCGTTCCGCGTGCGACGCCGAGCCGCCGGGAGCATTCGAGAACGCCCAGGCGGGGCTCGTCTGTCAAGAGCAGCAGCAGCTTCGCGTCGAGTTCGTCGACGGGCTGGTCAGAGTGCTCACTCTGCTGGTCGATGGGCATAGATCACTGTACAAATTGCGCAGCGAAATCGTCGACTATTGCTCACCCTGCTAGGTGGAATCATGCTGATGGGCATGACGCAGCAGCTTGACGACGTGAGCTACGACCAGCTCAGGCAGCTCGTGGGCTTGGTCGACTACGACGCGACCAAGGACCCATTCCCCGTGCGCGCCATGGACGCCGTGGTGTTCGTCGCGGGCAACGCCACGCAGACCGCGTGGCTGTACCAGGTGGCGTTCGGCATGGAGCTCGTGGCCTACGCGGGCCCCGAGACCGGCCAGCGCACCCACAAGTCGTTCGTGCTGAAGTCGGGCTCGGCCCGCTTCGTGATCCACGGCGGCGTCACCCCCGACTCCGAGCTCCTCGACCACCACCGCCGCCACGGCGACGGCGTCGTCGACCTGGCGCTGGAGGTCGGCGACGTCGACCAGTGCATCGAGCACGCGCGCAAGCAGGGCGCCACCGTGCTGGAAGAGCCGCACGACGTCACCGACGAGCACGGCACGGTCCGACTCGCGGCCATCGCGACGTACGGCGAGACCCGCCACACGCTCGTGGACCGCACTCGGTACAAGGGCCCGTACCTGCCGGGTTACGTGGCGCGTTCGTCCACGGTCAAGCGGCCGGAAGGTGCCCCGAAGCGCCTGTTCCAGGCCGTCGACCACTGCGTCGGCAACGTCGAGCTCGGCAAGATGGACTACTGGGTCGAGTGGTACAACCGCGTCATGGGCTTCGTGAACATGGCGGAGTTCATCGGCGACGACATCGCCACGGACTACTCGGCGCTGATGTCCAAGGTCGTCTCCAACGGCAACCACCGCGTCAAGTTCCCGCTGAACGAGCCGGCGATCGCGAAGAAGAAGTCGCAGATCGACGAGTACCTCGAGTTCTACGAGGGCGCCGGCGTCCAGCACATCGCGCTGGCCACCAACGACATCATCCAGACGGTCACGTCCATGCGCGACGCGGGCGTCGAGTTCCTGGAGACCCCGGACTCCTACTACGACGACCCGGAGCTGCGCGCCCGCATCGGCGAGGTCCGCGTGTCGATCGAGACGCTGAAGGAACACCGCATCCTCGTCGACCGCGACGAGGACGGCTACCTGCTGCAGATCTTCACCAAGCCCATCGGCGACCGCCCGACGGTGTTCTACGAACTGATCGAACGCCACGGCTCGCTGGGCTTCGGAAAGGGCAACTTCAAGGCCCTCTTCGAGGCGATCGAACGCGAGCAGGAGCGCCGCGGCAACCTCTGATGGCGTTCCCCCGGTAAGGTGGCTTCACGGGGGCAACACATCGTGGGGAGGTGGCATGGCACTCGCACGACGCGTGGCCGCGGTCATTCCGCTGGTCGGAGCCGTGACCACGGCTGCGGCACTGACCGGCGCGGCGTTCTTGACCGTCGCGCACGCGGGCTGCGACGAGGCCGGCCGCTTCGTCCGCACCGGTGAGTCGATCGAGTTCGTCGGCGGCTGTGTGAACGGCGCCGACCTTCCGGCGGCTCCTACGGCCGAGGCTGAGAACGTGGACCGGTTCGGCGGGTCCAAGAAGCCTTAGGGTTTTGGGTTGTGTGGAAGGCCCCTCCTGGGTTCGGGAGGGGCCTTTTGCTTGTTCGTGGGCTGTGCGGAGGGTTCCAGCGTGGTTGCGTTGGCCGTGCGCCGGTGCCTGTTCCAGCGTGGTCATGCACCCCCGGACGAAAGATCTGGGTGGCATCGCCGCTGCGCGACAATTGCGATTGGGGCCACCGGCTCCAATCGGCGTCAGGGGTGACGGCTCGCCTTCGGCTTCGCTTGGAAATGCGGGGGTCTTGTCGGCTCGCTTCGCATCGCCCTTGTTGGGGGTGCCGCGCCACGTCCGTTGTCCGGCGTGGCGCGGCAGGGCTGGTCAGCCCAGGGCTTCCAGCAGGTCCGCCACCAGGTCGTCGCCCGACTCGATGCCCACCGAGACGCGGACCAGGTCGGCCGGCACCTCCAGGAGGGAGCCGGAGGTCGAGGCGTGCGTCATCTTGCCGGGGTGCTCGATCAGCGACTCGACGCCGCCGAGGGACTCCGCCAGCGTGAAGAGCTTCGTGCGGGCGCACACCTCCAGTGCCGCCTCCTCGCCGCCTTCGACGAGGAACGACACCATGCCGCCGAAGCGGCGCATCTGCTTGGCCGCCACCGCGTGGCCGGGGTGCGACTCCAGGCCGGGGTAGATGACCTTGCGGACGCGCGGGTGGCGGAGCAGGGCTTCTGCCACCAGTTCGGCGTTGTCGGAGTGCTTCTCCATGCGCAGTTCGAGGGTCTTGATGCCGCGCAGGGTGAGGTAGGCGTCGAACGGGCCCGGGACCGCGCCCGCGCCGTTCTGCAGGAAGCCGAAGGCCGCGTCGGTTTCCTCGTCCGAGGTGATCAGGGCGCCGCCGACCACGTCGGAGTGGCCGCCGACGTACTTCGTGGTCGAGTGCAGGACCACGTCCGCGCCCAGCTCCAGCGGGGTCTGCAGGGCCGGGGAGGCGAAGGTGTTGTCGACCACCAGCTTGGCGCCGGACTCGTGGGCCACCGAGGCGATGGCCGCGATGTCGCCGATGTTCAGCAGCGGGTTGGTCGGGGTCTCGATCCAGATCAGCTTGGTCTCCGGACGGACGGCCGCGCGGATCGCGTCCACGTCGCTGACCGGGGCCGGGGAGTGGGTGACGCCCCACTGCGAGAAGACCTTGTCGATCAGGCGGAACGTGCCGCCGTAGGCGTCGTTCGGGATGACGATGTGGTCGCCGGGCTTGAGGAACGCGCGCAGGGCCGCGTCGGTCGCACCCATGCCGGAGGAGAACGCCCTGCCGTAGCGGCCGCGTTCCAGAGAGGCCAGGCAGGTCTCCAGCGCTCGGCGGGTCGGGTTGCCGGTGCGGGAGTACTCGAAGCCCTCGCGCAGACCGCCGACGCCGTCCTGGGCATAGGTGGAGGTCGCGTAGATGGGCACGTTCACCGCACCCGTGGTCGGGTCCGGGTCCTGACCGGCGTGGATCGCCCTGGTGGCGAAGCCGTATGGGGTGCTCATGTTCGAAGGGTACTCACCCATCTGGCCGTCGCCGGTGGTAGTCCAAGCAGTGAGCGGAAACGGAACGGCCCCGGTCACCGAAGTGGTGACCGGGGCCGTTCGCGACTGGCTGAGGGCTTACCAGCCCTGCTGCTGGCCGCCGCCGTAACCCTGCTGCGGGGGCTGGCCGTAGCCGCCCGGCTGCTGCTGGGGGTAGCCGCCGGTGTTCGGCTGCTGCTGGAAGCCGCCGGTGCCGGGGGTGCCGCCGTAGGGCGAGGCGGTCTCCGGGGCGTTGACCACGATCGACTTCATGATCTTGTCGGCCCAGGTCTGCTTCTTCGGCTCCCACAGCGGGGCGAAGAAGCCCGCGTAGCACGGCAGGGCGTCGACGATGTGGCACAGCTGCCGGATGAACGTCGTGCCGCCGCCGAGCGGCTGGCCGGTCTCCTCGGAGATCAGCTTGATCTTCGCGACCTTCTTGCCGATCGACTGGCCGGTCTGGCCCTGCTTGATCACCGTGTTCCAGATGATGAAGCCGAAGTTGGCCAGGTAGACCAGGGCGCCCAGGAACAGGATGCCGGGGGCGTCCGCGGACACCGCGATCGCGGCGATGATGTAGTACAGGATCACCGAGACGACGGTCGGGGCCGCGATGTCGATCAGGTAGCCGACCGCGCGCGAACCCCACTCGGCGTAGCCGGTGGGAGGCGGCGGCGCCATGGCGGGGGCGCCGTAGCCGGGCGCGCCGCCGTACCCGGGCTGGCCGTACGGCGACGCCGCGGGCTGGCCGTAGGGGTTCGACTGCGGAGCGCCGTACGGCTGCTGCTGCGGCTGCCCGTAGGGCGAGGCCGCCGGCTGGCCGTACGGGTTCGACTGCGGGGCCGCACCGTAGGGCGAGGCCGCGGGCTGGCCGTACGGGTTCGACTGCGGAGCGCCGTACTGGGGCGGCTGCTGGGCGGGGAACCCGCCGGAGCCGGGTCCCTGTGCCGGGAAGCCACCCGAGCCGGGGGCTGCCGAGGGCGGCACCTGACCGGGGCTGACGACCTGGGTGGCGTCCGCGTTCTGCTGCGGTGCGGCAGGAGCCTGACCAGGCGAGACGACCTGCGTGGCGTCCGGGTTGGGGTTGGCAGCGGAGTGCTGCCCCCCACCCGGGACGACCTGCGTGGCGTCCGCGTTGGGCTGCTCCTGGTGCGGCTGACCGCCGAACTGGTTTCCTGGCGGCTGCGGAGCGTTCATCCGGTTTCCAACCCCCTTGGCTGGGCCGTGTACGAGTAAGACTGATGATCTGGGGCGTCACGCTATCGGACGCACCCGCTTCTACGCTCAGCGACCAGCCAAGAAGCCCAAAATGTCCTGTCGGGTCACGACGCCCGCCGGCTTGCCGTCCTCCAGCACGAGGGCCGCGTCGGCGTTCGAGAGGGCGTTCATCGCGATTCCGACCGGCTCGCCGGCGCCGAGCGTGGGCAGCGGCGGGGACATGTGCTTGTCCAGGCGGTCCGAGAGCTGGGCCTTGCCGGTGAACAGGGCGTCGAGCAGGTCGCGTTCGTTGACCGCGCCCGCGACCTCGGCGGCCATGACGGGCGGCTCGGCGTTGACGACGGGCATCTGCGAGACGCCGAACTCGCGCAGGATCGCGACGGCGTCACCCACGGTCTCGTTCGGGTGAGCGTGCACCAGGTCGGGGAGCATGCCGCCCTTGCGGCGCAGCACGTCGCCGACGGTCGCGCCGGTCGAGTCGGGCGGCAGGAAGCCGTAGGACGCCATCCAGCGGTCGTTGAAGACCTTGGACAGGTAGCCGCGGCCGCCGTCGGGGAGGATCACGACCACGACGGCGTCCTCGGGCAGGTCCTTCGCGACGCGCAGCGCGGCGGCCGCGGCCATGCCGCACGAACCGCCGACGAGCAGGCCCTCCTCGCGGGCGAGGCGGCGGGTGATGTCGAACGAGTCGGCGTCGGAGACCTCGACGATCTGGTCGGCGACGGTCTTGTCGTAGGCCTCCGGCCAGAAGTCCTCGCCGACGCCCTCGACCAGGTACGGGCGGCCGGTGCCGCCGGAGTAGACCGAGCCCTCCGGGTCGGCGCCGATGACCTTGACCGCGCCGTCGGAGACGTCCTTGAGGTAGCGGCCGGTGCCGGAGATCGTGCCGCCGGTGCCGACGCCCGCGACGAAGTGCGTGATCCGGCCCTCGGTCTGGCGCCAGATCTCGGGGCCGGTCTGGTGGTAGTGGCTCGCCGGGTTCTCCGGGTTGGAGTACTGGTTCGGCTTCCAGGCGCCGGGAATCTCGCGGACGAGCCGGTCCGAGACGTTGTAGTAGGAGTCCGGGTGCTCGGGCGCGACGGCGGTCGGGCAGACCACGACCTCGGCGCCGTAGGCCTTGAGGACGTTGCGCTTGTCCTCGCTGACCTTATCGGGGCACACGAACACGCACTTGTAGCCCTTGCGCTGCGCGACCAGGGCGAGGCCGACGCCGGTGTTGCCGGACGTGGGCTCGACGATCGTGCCGCCGGGCTTCAGCTCACCGGACTTCTCGGCCGCCTCGACCATGCGCAGCGCGATGCGGTCCTTCACGCTGCCGCCGGGGTTGAGGTACTCGACCTTCGCCAGCACCGTGGCCTTGATGCCGTCGGTCAGCGAGTTGAGCTTGACCAGCGGCGTGTTGCCGACCAGATCGACGACGTGCTCGACGTACTCCACCGGTATCTACTCCCTGCTCCCACTCTCCGAGATAGCGGGACGAAGCGTAGCTCTAGTGGCTGCGGAGGTTGATTCGAACAGCGCAGCTCACGATTGGCCGCGAAGGGGGTGGAGCGCATGTCCGTGCTGAGGACGCTGCGGGCGGTGGCGATGACCGCCGCGACGCTCGGAGGCCTGTCCGGGGCGCTCGTCGGCCTGCTGAACGAGCAGGGCAGACGCGCCCGCGTGGCCATCGGCGTGCTGGAACACCTCTGGCCCGCGCCCGACGGGGTGTACTTCGACGACGGCGGCGACCCGGTGCGGCTGGCCGTGCTCGGCGACTCGATGGCGGTGGGCGTCGGTGTGACACATCCCTCGCAGATGCCGGGCGTGTTGCTGGCCCAGGCGCTGGCCGAGGAGGCGGAACGGCCGGTGCGGCTCTCGACGTACGCCGTCAGCGGCTCGACCACCCGCGACCTGGTGCCGCAGGTCGACGCGGCCGTGCGGGACGAGCCGCAGGTCGCGTTGATCATCATCGGCGCGAACGACGTGACGTCGCGGATCAGCGCCCGCGAGTCGGCCCTGCTGCTGGCCGAGCAGGTCGGCAGGCTGCGCGCGATCGGCTGCGGTGTCGTCGTCGGCACGTGCCCCGACCTGGGGATCGTCCGTCCGATCCCGCAACCGCTGCGGGCGGTCGGGCGCCGGTACAGCCTGCGGCTCGCGGCGGCGCAGACCGCGGAGGTCCGGCGCGCGGGCGGGGTGCCGGTGTCGCTCGCGAACCTGCTGGCGCCGGAGTTCCTGGCGCGGCACGTGGACATGTTCAGCTCGGACCGCTTCCACCCCAGCGCGATCGGCTACGAGGCGGCGGCAGGCGTGCTGCTGGCCCCGTTGTGCCAGGTCGCGGGTTTGTGGCCGGGGTGGGCCGCGTCGCCGCTGCCGGTCCGTTCAGCGGCGGCGCTGGCGGTCCGCCCGTCCCGCGTGCCGGTGTGGCTGCAGAAGCGGCACGCCTGAGTTCCGAAATCCTCGTCACTCGCGCTGGCCGGGGTGAGCGGCCGTTAACTAGGCTCGACGGCAACCTTGACTCTCAACGAGGAGTTTCGTGATGCCTGAGGCCGTGATCGTCTCCGCCGCCCGCTCCCCCATCGGCCGCGCGGGCAAGGGGTCCCTGAAGGACCTGCGGCCCGACGACCTCGCCGCGCGGATGGTGCGGGCGGCACTCGACAAGGTGCCCCAGCTCGACCCCGCGCAGATCGACGACCTGATGCTCGGCTGCGGCCTCCCCGGTGGCGAGCAGGGCTTCAACATGGCGCGCGTCGTCTCCGTGCTGCTCGGCCAGGACACCCTGCCGGGCACCACCGTCACGCGGTACTGCGCCTCTTCTCTGCAGACCACGCGCATGGCTCTGCACGCCATCAAGGCGGGCGAGGGCGACGTGTTCATCTCGGCGGGCGTCGAGATGGTGTCGCGGTTCGCCAAGGGCAGCTCCGACTCGTGGCCCGACACGCACAACCCGCTGTTCGGCGACGCCGAGGCGCGCACGGCCGCCACGGCCTCGTCCGGCGCCTCGGAGTGGGTCGACCCGCGCACGCTCGACGTCGTGCCGGACGTCTACATCCCGATGGGCCAGACCGCCGAGAACCTGGCACTGCTCAAGGGGGTCTCGCGCCAGGAGATGGACGAGTTCGGCGTCCGCTCGCAGAACCTCGCGGAGAAGGCCATCGCCGACGGTTTCTGGGCGCGGGAGATCACGCCCGTCGAACTGCCCGACGGCACCGTCGTCTCGTCCGACGACGGCCCGCGCGCCGGCGTGACCTACGAGGCCGTGTCACAGCTCAAGCCCGTCTTCCGCCCCGACGGCCGCGTCAACGCCGGCAACTGCTGCCCGTTGAACGACGGCGCCGCGGCCCTCGTGATCATGTCCGACACGAAGGCCCGCGAGCTCGGCATCACCCCGCTCGCCCGGATCGTCTCGACCGGCGTCTCGGGCCTGTCGCCGGAGATCATGGGCCTCGGCCCGGTGGAGGCCTCGAAGCGCGCGCTGGCGCTGGCCGGCCTGTCGGTCTCCGACATCGACCTGGTGGAGATCAACGAGGCGTTCGCCGCCCAGGTGATCCCGTCCTACCGGGACCTCGGCATCGACCTCGACCGCCTGAACGTGAACGGCGGCGCGATCGCCGTCGGCCACCCGTTCGGCATGACGGGCGCGCGCATCACGACGACCTTGATCAATTCCCTGCAGTTCCACGACAAGCAGTTCGGTCTCGAGACCATGTGCGTCGGCGGCGGTCAGGGCATGGCGATGGTCATCGAGCGCCTGAGCTGAGCTTTTCCCTTTTCAAGATCTGCAATTTGACGCTTGCAAGTAGCTCCGCTTCACCCGAACGGAGCTACTCGCAGGCCCCCTTTCTGCCGATGAGACAAAACGTCGCTCAAACGCGTCATCAGGCGAGGGGAAGTCCGTCCCTACCGATGAACAAGGAGGGTTCGGACATGCCGTACGTGTGGTGGCAAAGTGAGTACGACCTGCAGTGCCACGCTTTTCCCCGTGACCAGGCCGACGGTTCCCGCAGCTTCTACGAGGCCGCCTGCGAGCACTCGGTGCCGGACGAGCGCGTTTCCCGCTCTCAGGCAGGTGCGCTGTGCACGACCTGCCTGATCAAAGTCGGCACCGAAATGCCGGACCTCAGCTGGCGCGCCTGAATTTCACCGTCCGCCGAAATGCGCGTGATCGCACGCGCCGTTCGATCCGGCGGCTTGCTATTCCTCGTGCCGTTGAATTGCCGCGCATTCATCCCGGAAATGCGGAAGGGGCGCCCCGCCGCAGCGGAACGCCCCTCCGGGACACCCGGACGTCAGTCCGAGTTGAAGTACGACAGCAGGCGCAGGATCTCGGTGTACAGCCACACCAGGGTGACCGTGAGGCCGAACGCGATCTGCCACGCGAACTTCGCCGGCACGCCGGCGCGGATCGCCTGGTCGGCGGCGTCGAAGTCGATCAGGAAGCTGAACGCCGCGAGGCCGATGCAGACGAGGCTGAAGATGATCGCGAGCGGGCCGCCGTCGCGCAGGCCGAGGCCGCCGTCGGTGAAGAAGCTCATGATCAGGTTGAAGAGCATGAGAACGCCGACGCCGATGATCGCGCCGACGATCCACTTGGTGAACTTCGGCGTGACGCGGATCGCGCCGGTCTTGTAGACCACGAGCATGCCGGCGAAGACGCCGATCGTGCCGATGATCGCCTGACCGATGACCACGACGCCCTGGCCGGGGTTGCCCGTCCAGCGGTCGACCATCGCGCCGATGATGCCGCTGAACGCGCCGAGGAAGATGCCTTCGACGGCGGCGTAGGCGATGACCAGCGGCGGGCTCGGGTTCCGCTTGAACGAGATGATCAACCCGAGCACGAGACCGATGATCGCGGCCGGGAAGAGCAGGACCCACGCCTGCATCAGGTAGGTGACGACCGCCGTGACGGCGACCACGGCCAGCGTGATGCCGGTCTTGGTGACGACGTCGTCGATCGTCATGGGCCGCTCGCTGGTCAGCGGCGGCGGAGCCTGCTGGTAGCCGGCCTGTTCAGGCTGGCCGAAGCCTGCGTAGCCTCCGTACCCGCCGCCTGTCGGCAGGTTACGGAAAGCCGGGTTGCTGCTGGAGCGCACCTGGTCCTCCTGGGGCGTTGCTGTACGCCGTCACGGGATACAACGAGCACGCTCGGTGTCATGTTCCCCGTCGGTAAAGGCGACTTTACCCCCGACGACGATCACACGTGCGCAAACGGCGCACTGACTCCGGAGCGTTATGAGAGTGCGGCGTGTCGCCGCGAGCCGCGCCCGAATCGAGTAACGCACGTCACATCCCGTTCACGATCACACTGTCCGTAGCACCGAGACTTCCCTCTCGTGGGGGCTTGTCGCCGGTCTGGGGGACCGACAAGCTCGCACGCGGGATCAACACAGGTCAGAGGGGATCACGATTCACCATGGGCTGGAAACGTCTGGCCGCCGTGGCGATGGTTTCGGGGCTCGCGCTCCTGACCGTTCCCGCGACGGCGACAGCAGTCGGCGTCAAGGGCATCGGCCACAACGCGTCAGGGCTCCAGCCCAACGCCACACCGGGCAGCGAGTGGCACGGGTCGTACGTCTGGCAGGACAAGCAGGTGTGGTGCGTGCAGTACGCCCTGCCCGCGCCGGACAGCAACGTGGGCTACAAGGAAGGTGACGCGCTGCGGACCAAGGCGGGCAAGGACCTCGCCCCCGACATCGCGGCGAACATCTCCTACCTGCTGCTGCGCTACTCGACGACCAAGTCGCCGGACGAGGCCGCCGCGCTCGCGCACCTCCTGCACAGCTGGACGTCCGCGCCGGACGGGGCCGTGCGCCTCGACACGACCGACCCGAACTACCTCGCCTACGACGCGCCCTTCTACGCCGCGCGCCTGCCGCAGTCCGTGATGGACACCGTCGCGCGCATCAAGGCCGACGCCGAGGCCAACCGCGGCCCGTGGACGCTCACGGCCACCGCGCCGAAGGAACCGCTGGTCATCGACGCCGAGTCCACCTGGACGCTGTCGCTGGTGAAGGCCAACGACAAGGGCGTCACCAACGCCCCGATCGGCTTCACCCTCACCGACGCGAAGCTCGCCGACGGCGGCACCACCGGCACGGCCACCACGGGCGCCGAGGGCCAGCCGGCCGTCGTGAAGATCATCCCCACCGGTCCGAAGCCCACGATCGCGGCCGTCGCGGACTCCCCCGCCGACCGGCCGGTCGTGCACTTCCCGATCCAGACCGAGAACATGCAGCGCATGGTCACGACCGGCGGCGAGAAGAAGCTGGACGCGAACGCCACCGGCCAGGCCAAGACCGCGCCCGGCGCCGTGAAGATCACCAAGATCGACTCCGAGACGAAGAAGTCGATCGCGGGCGTCGCGCTGCGCGTCACGGCGAAGGACCAGACGACCGCGGCCAAGCGGCAGGACGACTCGGACCTGGTCGGCACGGACGGCAAGCCGCTCGTGCTCCAGACCGGCCCCGACGGCACGGCCGAGGTCCCGGACCTGCGCACGCCGCAGGAGATCTGCCTCGTCGAGGTAGCCGCTCCCCAGGGTTACGAGGAGTACTTCGACCCGAAGGCACCGCCGGCCGCGTGCGGCACGGTCGCCGCGGGCCAGACGCTCGCGCTGGAGCTGGTGAACAAGCCGAACAAGCCCGTGGTGCCGAGCACGATCCCCGCCGGCACCGAGGGCCAGACGCCGGTCGCGACCGCGTCGTTCGACACGCAGCTGCGTCCCGGGCTGATGCTCGGGGTGGGTGGCCTGGTGCTGCTCGGTGCCGCGCTGGCAGGCTTCCTGGTGTGGCGCAGGCAGTGATTCCCAAGGCGTTGCTGACCGGTGCGCTGGTGGCGGGGCTCTCCGTCGCCGGCGTGCTGGTCGCCACGCCCGAGACCGAGGTCGTCAGCGGCCGCGCGGTCGCCGACGAGATCCCCGTGGTCGGTCCCGGCCCGGTCGCCGACAGCCTCAGCACCGGCCGCGGCGCCGACCTCACCGGACTGGTCGGCGGGGCGAACACGAACAACGCCAAGCCGGTGGACCCGGCCGCGCCGCAGCAACAGCAGCCGGCGCCGCCCAAGGCCGGTCCGGGTTCCGTGCGGCTGCCCGCGGGCGGTTCGGCCACCTTGGTGCGCAAGGAGGTCAAGGACGGCGTCCTGCCCGTGCCGGACGGCATCGGCGAGGCGACGTGGTGGGGCACCGAGCTCTCCGGCGCCGAGGGCGCGACGGTGCTCGCCGGGCACGTCGACTGGCGGGGCGCGAAGGGCCCGTTCGCGGAGCTGTGGCAGGCGCAGAACGGCCGCGAGGTCGTGATCGCCGACAGCGCCGGCAAGGAGTTCCGGTTCCGCATCAAGCAGATCGAGACCGTGCGCAAGGAGGAGCTGCCGGCGCGCGCCGTCGAGTTCTTCGGTCCGCGCGGCCCGCACCGGCTCGTGCTCGTCACGTGCGGCGGCACGTGGGTGGGCGGTCAGCAGGGTTACGAGGCGAACCGCGTGGTCATCGCCGAACCCGTGGAGTGAGGAAGCAACCCGTTCGGGTGACAAGTCGTCTCCATAGGTGTGAAACGCTGGGGATGGCTGACCACGGGCGTGGCTTTGGCGCTGGCTCTCGTGCTGGTGATGACTCTCGGTCCGCACCAGGACCCGGAGAACCAGGCGGAGGCCGGTCCACTGCCGATGGCCCCCCGGTTGCCCACTCCCAAGGACGCCGGGCCGACGCCCACGGTGCCCGCTCCCACTCCGGAACAGCTGGCCAAGCAGCCGTGGATGCACAAGCTCGCACCGGGTGAGAAGCCTCCCCAGTTCGTGCTCTTCTCCTTCGACGGCGCGGTCTCCAAGCAGCACTGGGACAAGGTCCTGCCGATCGCCAAGGCCAAGAACGCCCACGTCACGGGCCTGCTCTCCGGCGTGTACATGCTGGCGGACCAGGACAAGCTCCAGTACCAGCCGCCCGCGGGCCTCAAGCGCGGCCTCTCCGACATCGACTTCGGAGGTTCGCGCCAGGACATCACCAACCGGATCGGCTACCTCAACCAGGTGATCGCCGACGGCCACGAGATCGGCACGCACTACAACGGCCACTTCTGCTCCGGCGGCACCCAGCCGTCGGTCGACAAGTGGGACAACAAGGCGTGGAACGACGAGCTCGACCAGTTCGGGAAGATCCTCGACGCCTCGCGCGCCGCCGGGCTGAACCTCCCGCAGGGCGCTGTCCGGGGTGGACGGACGCCGTGCCTGGAAGGCAACTGGGACCAGGCCTTCCCGGCGATGGCCGCGCACGGGCTCGTCTACGACACCAGCAAGGTCGCGCTCGGCGTGCAGTGGCCGTCCGTCCAGAACGGACTGTACGAGTTCGCGATGCCCGAGGTGAGGGTGCCGGGCCTGGGCAAGCAGGTCGTCATGATGGACTTCAACCTCTGGTACTCGCTGAACGGCGCCAAGGACCAGCCCGAGCGCGCCCCCGACTTCACGCAGATCGTCTTCGACACCTACAAGTCGGTGTACCAGGCCGCGCTGAACGGCAACCGCGCGCCGATCGTGGTCGGCAACCACTTCAACGAGTGGAACGGCAACGCGTTCTCGGCCGCGATGGAGCAGTTCCTCGAGTTCGTGTGCGACAAGCCGGAGACGGTGTGCGCCACCTACACCGAGGTGATCCAGTGGATGCAGCTGCAGGACCCGGTGGTGCTCGACCAGCTCCGCAGGATGCCCGCGGCCCGCAACTGAACGAGGTGGTCCCCGCCGCCGCACGGCAGCGGGAACCACCCGCGAGGACTCAGCCGTCGGTCGAGATGATCCGGTCGTCCGTCGAGCCGGGAGAACCGTTGTCGTCCTGGTTCGAGGTGCCGAGCCACAGCGTGCCGTCCGGTGCCGGAGCCACCGCGCGCACCCGGCCGTAGCCGGTGAACACGGCCTGCGGCGTGCCGAGCGTCGTGCCGTTCACCGGGATCTTCCAGACGCGCCGGCCGGTGACCGCGCCGACGTACAGGGCGTTCTTGTACAGGGCGACGCCGGTCGGACCGGCCTGGCTGTTGGGCCACGTGACGACCGGGTTGGTCAGGCCGGCGACGTTGCAGGTGCCCTCGCAGGTCGGCCAGCCGTAGTTCTTGCCGGCCTCGATGCGGTTGAGCTCGTCGGTCCGGTTGTTGCCGAACTCCGTGGCGTACGCGGTGTTCCCGATCCAGGTGATGCCCTGGGCGTTGCGGTGGCCGATCGAGTAGACGACGCTGCCGGCGCGCGGGTTGCCGGCCGCCGGCTGCCCGGAGGCGTCGAAGCGCAGCACCTTGCCGCCCAGCGAGCTCCAGTTCTGCGCGTTGGCGGTGTTCTGGGCGTCGCCCGTGGTCGCCCACAGGTATCCGTCCGGACCCCACTCCAGGCCGCCGCCGTTGTGGTAGCGGTTCTTGGGGATCCCGGTGACGATCGGCTGCGGGGTGCCGCCGAGCTGGAGCTTGGCGACGCGGTTGTCGCTCGCCGTCGAGTAGTAGATGAAGACGGAGTTGTCCGACGCGAACGTCTTCGATACGGCGAGCCCCAGCAGGCCTCCCTCGCCGCCGGTCGTCTGGGCCTGCTCCACGGTGTCCAGCTCGGTCACGGTCGTGCCGGTGATCTTCTTGATCTTGTGGGTGTCCCGCTCGGTGAAGATGCCGCTGCCGTCGGGCAGGAACTCGATGTCCCACGGGATGTCGAGCCTCGTGGCGAGTGTCCGCTCGGCCAGTGCCGAGGGGTCGTCCTGGGCCGACGCGGTCGGGGCGCAGAGGCCCGCGACCACGGCAGTGCAGGCTGCCACGGCTGCGATACGACGAGCACGCATGTGTGCTCTCCTTCGGTCCGCTCGTGAATGTGGGCTTCGGCGGCGGAGTTGCAGGGCGTGGTTACCCAATCACAGATCGGAGTAACCGGCAAAGGACCTCCGATGTGTTGCGTCGAACGACGATGATGAAGAGTCGATGGAGTGAACGGCCCCGGCTTCCACCCGATGACTTCCGGGAACTTCCTGTACGGTCTGGACCTCGGCTGTCCGGACGTCCTACGGTGAGGACCGCCGCCGCGCCCCAACGGAAAGCGCCCGCGACCCGCCGAGGGTCCGCGGGCAGGACACCCGAGGAGTTGCGCATGAACGCAGTCGTCCCGACCACCGAGCCGAAGCTTCCCGAGGTCAAGCGCGAGTGGGTCAAGCCCGACTTCCGCGACTTTGAGACGCCGATGGAGGTCACGGCCTACGCGGCCCGCAGCTGACGTCAGGTCCCACTCCGGGGCTCCCGCGCGGGAGCCCCGGCCCCTTCCCGGTTTTCCCGGTCGACCGAGGAGTTCCATGACCGCCGTTGCCCCCGCGAAGTTCGTCGGCGAGCTGCGCGCCCTCGCACCCCGGTACTGGGACGGCCACCCGTTCCACGAACGCATGCACGCGGGCCTGCTGGGCAAGCACGAGCTCCAGTCGTGGGCCGCGAACCGCTGGTACTACCAGCGCTGCATCGCGCAGAAGGACGCCGCGATCCTCTCCAACTGCCCGGTGCCGGACGTCCGCCGCCAGTGGCGCGAGCGGATCGTCTGGCACGACGGCACGCGACCCGGCGAGGGCGGCGCCGAGAACTGGATCCGGCTCGCCGAGGCCGTCGGCCTGACGCGGGAGGAGGTGCTGGACGAACGGCACGTGCTGCCCGGCGTCCGCTTCGCCGTGGACGCCTACGTGAACTTCGCCCGCACCCAGCCGTGGGTCGTCGGGATCGCGTCCGGCCTGACCGAGATGTTCTCGGGTGCGTTGATGCGCAAGCGGTTGGCGGCGCTGCGGGAGCAGTACCCGTGGATCGCCGAGGAGGGCTTCGCGTACTTCACCCACCGCATCCGCGCGGTGGCCGGGGAGGGACAGGCCACTTTGGACATCGTCGTCGAGCATTCGGTCACCCGCGAACAACAGCTGGCCGCCGTCGCCGCGCTGTCGTTCAAGTGCGACGTGCTGCGGGCCCTGCTGGACGCCGTCGACTACTACTCGGGCAAACCGTGAAGCTCGACGCCGTGCCGCGCGTCCGGCGTGGGGTGAAGTGCACCTACGACCAGGTCCGCGCCGCGCACGTCGTGCTGTTCCCGGAGGGTGTGCTGGTGCTGAACGAGACAGCTGCTTCCGTTGTGGCGCTGTGCGACGGGGCGAGGTCCGTCGGGGACATCGCTCTCGCCCTGGCCGACGAGTACGACGGCGTCGAGGCCTCGGACGTCGCGTCGCTGGTGGTCCGCCTGGTCGAGCGCAGGGTGGTGGACGTCGATGGCTGAGGCTCCTTTCGGCCTGCTGGCCGAGCTGACGCACCGGTGCCCGTTGCAGTGCGGCTACTGCTCGAACCCGGTCGAGCTGGTGCGCCGGGACGCCGAGCTGTCGACGGACGACTGGCTGCGCGTCTTCGACCAGGCGCGTGCGCTGGGCTGCCTGCAGATCCACCTGTCCGGCGGCGAACCGTTGCTGCGCAACGACTTGCCTTCGCTGGTCGCGCACGCCGACAGCCTGGGCTGTTACGTCAACCTGGTCACGTCCGGAGTCGGGCTCTCGCGCGACCGCCTGCACGACCTCGCTTCGCGCGGCGTCGACCACGTGCAGCTGTCGCTGCAGGACGCGACCCGTGCCGGCAACGACCGGATCGCGGGCATCAAGGCGTTCGACCGCAAGGTGGAAGCTGCGGCGTTCATCCGCGAGCTCGGGCTGCCGCTGACCGTGAACACCGTGCTGCACCGGCAGAACCTCGGCAACGTCGCCGGGATCATCGCGATGGCCGAGGAGATGGGCGCCGACCGGCTGGAGCTCGCCAACACCCAGTACTACGGCTGGGCGCTGCGCAACCGGTCCGTGCTGCTGCCGACCCGCGACCAGCTCGCCCTCGCCGGCCCGGTCGTCGCCGCGGCCCGGGAACGCCTGCGCGGGCGGATGGAGGTCGTCTACGTCATCGCCGACTACCACGAGGCGCACCCGAAGCCGTGCATGTACGGGTGGGGTGCGCGGCAGCTCACGGTCGCGCCGAACGGTGACGTCCTCCCCTGCCCCGCGGCCACGGTGATCACCTCTCTGGAGATCGAGAACGTGCGCGACTCGTCGCTGCACGACATCTGGCACTCGTCGCCGTCGTTCAACGCCTTCCGCGGGTTCGACTGGATGCAGGAGCCCTGCCGGTCCTGCCCGCGCCAGGAGGTCGACTTCGGCGGGTGCCGCTGCCAGGCGTTCCAGCTCACCGGCGACGCCGCCGCGACCGATCCCGTCTGCTCCCTGTCGCCCGCGCGGTCCACTGTGGACCTGATCCTGGAGACCGAGATGACGTCCGCTGTCCCGATGGCGATGAGGAAGATGCGGTGAAGGCGGTCCTCCTCGGCACCACGGCCGGTGGTGGCTTCCCGCAGTGGAACTGCGCGTGCTCGTTGTGCGTGCGGGCCCGTTCCGGGGAGCTGCCGGCACGGTCGCAGGACTGCCTGGCGGTCACCGGCAACGGCACCGACTGGTGGCTGGTCAACGCCTCGCCGGACCTCCGCACGCAGCTCGCCGCGTGTCCCCTGCTGGCGCCCGGCCCCGGACCGCGCGACACCCCGGTGCGCGGCGCGTTGTTCACCGACGCCGAGCTCGACCACGCACTAGGTCTGTTGACGTTGCGCGGAGGTGCGGGCCTGACGGTGCGGGCGCCCGACGCGGTGCTGCACGCGCTGCGGGACCAGTTCGACCTGCGCACCGTGATTGACGGCTATGCGCCGCTGGAGTGGCGTTCCGCGGAGTCCTCGTTCGAGGTCGCCGGCCTGCGGGTGACCGTGATCCCGGTCAGCGACAAGCGGCCGAAGTACGCCCGTTCGTCCACTGTGGATGGTCCGTGGGTGGTGGCGTACTCGTTCGAGGACCTGGCCTCCGGCGGTGTGCTGGTCTACGCGCCCTGCCTGGCGTCGTGGCCGGACGGGTTCGACGAGGTCGTGGCCGGTGCCGACTGCCTGCTTCTCGACGGCACCTTCTACGCGGGGTCGGAGATGGGGTCGGCCACCGGCAGCGCGTCCGGTCAGGCGTTCATGGGCCACCTGCCGGTCGTGGAGAGCCTGCCGCTGCTGGAGCGCTTCCCGGACGTCCGGCGCATCTACACGCATCTCAACAACACCAACCCGTTGCTCGACCCGTCGTCCCCGGAGTCGGCCTCGCTGCGCGCGGCGGGCGTCGAGGTGGTCGCCGACGGCACGGTGGTCGAGCTGTAGATCGGCCACAATCACCGGATGTCCTTCGTGATCGGTGGCCGGCCGCTCGCCACGCGGCTGGTCGCGGAGATGCCGTCGTTCGTGCGCGGGGTGATCGCGTCGCTGGTGGAACGCGTGCCCAGCTACGCCCAGCTGCCCGCGGAGGAGCTGGACGGCGACATCTACCGGGTCACCGAGCACACCCTGCGCGCGTTCGCCGCCGTGCTGGCGTCCGGTGAGCTGCCCTCGGAGGACGACCTGAGGTTCCTGCGCGAGTCGGCGGCCCGGCGGGCAGAGGAGGGCGTGCCCATCGACGTGGTGCTGACGGCGTACCACGTCGGCATCCAGGTGGTGTGGGAGGCGCTGGTGCCGGAGGCCCGGCCCGAAGAGGTGGGCGACGTGCTGGCGTTGAACGCGCTGGTCATGCGCTACCTGCAGCTCGTGACTCCGGTGGTGAGCGCGGGCTACCTGGACGAGCGGCAGGCGATGTTCGACTTCGAGCGGTCGGCGCGCGCCACGCTGCTGACCGACCTGCTCTCCGGGACCGCGGAGGCGTCCGGCCCGGTCGTGGTGCTGGCCCTGCACGTGCCGCCGCACCCCGACGAGCTGCTGACCTCCGTCGACACGTCGGTGGCGTCCCGGCGGAAGCTGCGGCGGCTGCGGGCGGAGCTGGAACGGCACAGCCGCGAACCGGTGCTGTCGTCGCTCGGTTCCGACGGCGGCCTCGCCCTGCTGCCGGGCGAGGACCTGCCGCTGGACCGGATCGTGGCGGACGTGTCGCGGGCGGCCGGCGTGCCCCTGACGGTGGCGGCGGTCGCGGCCCCTCCCTCCGGGGTCGCGGCCGCCGCCGCCCTCGCTCGCGAGGTGCTGGCCGTCGCGGTGCGGTCGGGTCCCGGCCTGTACCGGCTGGCCGACGTGCTGCTGGAGTACCAGCTGTCCCGGCCCAGCGCGGCGTTGGAGCCGCTGGCCGCGATCGTCACGCCGTTGACCGGCGAACTGGTGCAGACGCTGGAGGTCTACCTCCGCCGCGGGTCCCGGCGACCGGCCGCGACGGAGCTGCACGTGCACCCGAACACCGTGGACTACCGGCTGCGGCGGGTGGCCGAGCTGACCGGCCTGGACCCGACGCGGATCGAGCACGTCACGCTGCTGACGGCTGCCCTGGCCGCGCGGCGCGCGCGACCGTAGCGCCGAAGGCGGCCATGCCGGCGGCGTTCGGGTGCAGCGGCGCCGCGATCGTCGTCGGGACCAGCCCTTCCAGGTACCGGTCGGACGGCTTCGCGCAGGTGTCGTGGCCGACGCTGGCCGCGGCCAGGTCCACGTACGTCGCGCCGCGCTTGGCCGTCTCGGCCTTGGCGGTCGCGCTGAGCAGGTTCACCGAGCCCTGCAGGTAGTCGGCGTCGCGCGACCAGATCGGCTGGACCGGGTAGCAGCCGCCGGGCCGGATGTAGGTGCCGTAGCCGGTGACGAGGACCTTGGCCCTCGGCGCACGCCGCTTGACCTCGTCGAGCGCGGCACCGAACTCGGGCGCCCACTGGGCGATCTTCGCCGCGACCTGGTCCGTGCCGCCCGCGGTGAGCCGGTCCCTGCACGAGAGGCCGACGGGTTCCGGCAGCAGGTTGATGCAGCCCAGCGCGGTCTGCACCAGACCGACGTCGTTGCCGCCGATGGTGATCGACACGAGGTCGGTTGTGGGCTCCAGCGCGTCGTACTGCGGCTGCACGAACCCGAACTGGCGCTGCGCGAAGTCGTTCGTCGTCGCCCCGGAGCAGGTGACGTCGGTGAGCCGCGCGTTCAGGAGCTTCGCCGCGATCCGCGGGTAGTTGTTGTCGCTGCTGCGCAGGCACCACAGCGCCGGGTCCTGGCCGGGGATCAACGGCCCGGCCGCCGCCGAGTCGCCCAACGCCACGTACTCGAGCGTGTCCGCCTGCGCGGTGGTTGTTCCGGCGACCAACGTCGCCACGAGCACCAGCCCGGCCACGATTCGCATTCCGATCCTCCAACGTCGTTGTCAGGTCAGCTCATCGTGGTGGCATCCGTCACCGGCGCGGGTAGGACGTTGCCCAGAGTCATCCGGTCGTGTTTGTGACCGATCACAATGGCCCGGTGACTCCTCGGGATCTCCTGGCACTGGCGGCGAAGTCCTGCGTGGACGCCGCCGGGTTGCTGCGCTCGGCGCAGGTGGACGTCTCACCCAAGGGTGCGTTCGACCAGGTCAGCTCGGCCGACCTGGCGGTGGAGCGGTTCCTGCGCGAGGCGCTGACCACCGGCGCGCCCGGCTCGACGGTGGTCGGCGAGGAGCTGGGGGCGACCGTCGGGGGCCTCACCTGGTACGTCGACCCGATCGACGGCACCCGGAACTTCGTGCGCGGCCTCCCGCTGTCGTGCATCTCGGTCGCCGCGGCGGTGGACGGCTCCTTCGTGGCGGGCTGCGTGCTGGACCCGTTCCGCGACGAGCTCTTCACGGCGGCCGACGGCGTGCCCTTCGCGGTCCGTTCGACGGGCCTGACGATCACGCCCGGTGTCTCCCCACGCCCGTTGGTGCTGACCGACATCCCGCTGCCCGGCAGCCCGTACTCCGGCGAGATGGAGCTGCTGGGCGACTTGCTCTCGGTGGCCGACGTCCGCCGCGTCTACTCGACGGCCCTCGCGCTGGCCTGGGTCGCGGCGGGCCGCGCGGACGCGGTGGCGAACCTCGGCGTGCACCCGTGGGACGTGGCGGCGGGCGCGGTGCTCGTGCGGGCGTCGGGCGGTTCGTTCCACTCCGTCGGCTCGGACGGGTTCGTGGCCGGCCGGGGTGAGATCGTCGACTGGCTTCGTGAGCGACTGGAGGGCATCGTCTCGTGATCGATCTCAACGGCAGGGTCGTGCTGGTCACCGGCTCCGGTGGTGGCCTGGGCGCGGGCATCGCGTCCCGTTTCGAGGCCGCCGGGGCGCTGGTGGTCCGCCACCGCGGTCGCGTGGACGGCGACCTGCTTCACGAGGCTGAGCGTGTGGTCTCCGCCGCCTTCGACCAGCACGGCCGGCTGGACGCGGTGGTGAACAACGCCGGGGTGCAGCCCGTGGAACCGTTGCCCGGCATGACCGTCGAGCAGTGGAAGTCCGTTGTGGACACCAACCTCACGGCCCCGTTCGCCGTCACCCAGGCCGCCGTCGGGATGTTGCCGCCCGGCGGCTCGGTCACCCACATCGCGTCGATCGAGGGCACCTCCCCGGCCCCCGGCCACGCCCACTACGCCGCGTCGAAGGCCGCACTGATCATGCACGCCCGCGCCGCCGCCCTGGAGTACGGCCCGCGCGGCATCCGCGTGAACACCGTCTCGCCCGGCCTGATCGCACGTCCGGGCATCGAGGTGGACTGGCCCTCCGGCGTCGCGCGCTGGGAGGCTGCGGCGCCGCTGGGCCGGTTGGGGACGCCGGAGGACGTCGGTGACGCGTGCGTGTTCCTGGCTTCGGAGCTGGCGCGGTGGATCACCGGTCACGACCTCGTGGTGGACGGCGGCGTCACGGCCCGCCCGACCTGGTGACCGTGCCGCAGCGCTTCGAGGGTCGACCCGCGCCGTCGCCGGACGAGCTCGCGCAACGTGCCGACGTTGCGGTAGCCGACCCGGCCGGCGATCGACTCCGCGCTGAGCGCGGTGGTGCGCAGGAGGTGCGTGGCCTCGTCGAGGCGGATGTCCTGGACGAAGTCGAGCGGCGACTTGCCCAGAACCGCCTGGGCGGTGCGCTGGAGCGTCCGCAGGCTGACGCCCAGGGCGCGAGCGGCCTCGGCCAGTGCGGGCGGGTCGGCCAGGTGCGTCCGCGCCCACCGCTCGAACGCCGTCATGAGCGGGTCCGCCTGCGCCAACCGGGTCGGCAGCGCGAAGGCCGCCTGCGACGGCCGGTCGCCGATCAGCAGGTAGCGGGCCACCTGGTCGGCGAGGTCGAGGCTGCGCTGCTGCACGATCCACAACGCCAGGTCGATGTGCGCGAACGCGGCCCCCGCCGTGGTCACCGGGCCGTCGTTGACCAACGTCCGGGAGTCCTCCAGCGCGACGGCCGGGTACCGCTGCCGGAAAGCGGGCCCCAGCCACCAGCTCGTCGTGGCCCGCAGCCCGTCCAGCACACCCGCCTCGGCCAGGAAGAACGCGCCGCTGCACGCGGCGGCCAGCGCGGTCCCGGCCGGCGCCAGCTCCAGCACCCACCCGTTGGCGGGGTCGCGGACGGCGGCGACCACCTCGTCCGGCGCCCGGAACCCCACCGCGGGCATGACGACCAGGTCCTGCTCCGGCAGCTCCGCGTGCGGGACGGTGGTCAGCACCAGACCGTTGCCGGTGCGGACCTGCGTCCCCGCACCGACCACGGTCGGCAACACGAGCGGCGCACCGCCTTCACGCGCACTCAGCGCGTTCGCGGCACCGAACACGTCCATGATCGCCGCCAGCCCGGAGTCGAACGCGCCATCCACCGCCGCCACCGCAATGCGCATGTCGCAAACGGTACTGGAATCGTCGTTTACGCCACTCCTGGTGGACGCGGCCGGCTCCTAACTTGATCTCCAAGCACCGACCGACGAGGAGATCACGTCATGACGCTGGAACTCGGAGTACTGGCCCTGCTCACCGCGGCGGAGGGCAAGGAGGGGGAACTGGCCGACTTCCTGAAGATCGGCCGCGCCGTCGTCGAGGACGAGCCCGGCACCAGGGTCTGGTACGCGTTCCGGGTCGACGACTCGACCTTCGGCATCTTCGACGCGTTCGACGACGAGGAGTCGCGGCGGGCGCACCTCACCGGCAAGATCCCCGCGGCGCTGGCCGAGGTGGGCCCCGACCTGCTCGCGTCCGCACCGGACATCCGCGAGGTCGACGTGCTGGCGGTCAAGCACGGCGCCTGAGCCTGGGTGTCACCGCCGGTTACAAGATCACCCCCTGACCGTGTCGTGCCTGGTCAGGGGGTGAATCTATGTGGTGACGCGGAGTACCCCCGACACGGTAGGCACTAGTCCCTCCTCTACACGCACCTGCCGTGAACTGCAGATATGCATAACCGTTCCGATCACGCATCGCCAGCGA
>NZ_DASVFL010000335.1:0-41558 GCF_036380075.1 Lentzea sp.
GCGAGTTCGCCGGGAAGCCGGTCGTCCGGCCGACTCGCTCACGCCGGAATGGGCTTCGCCGATTCCGGCGTGAGCGGGTGACCGGACGACCGGCGCGAACTCGCACGAGCGCGAACTCGCACCGGGTCGGGCTCCTGGCCCCGAAGAACGTCGTGGGGATGACCGGACGAGCCCTTCGGTCATCCCCGCGGCTGTCCACCCGGCCGGGTGGTTCCGGCGCTTCGCCCGCGGGAACCGCCCGGGCCAGCGGCTGACCCGCGCGGCCTGGTACTACCCTGGACAACCGTGCTAGTGCTCGCCGTCGACACGGCCACCCCCGCAGTCACCGCCGGTGTGGTCGAACTCGCGCCCGACTCCCCGCCGCGCCTGCTCGCGAAGCGGGTGACGCTCAACGCCAAGGCGCACGGCGAGCTGCTCACCCCGCACATCAGCGACTCGCTCGCCGAAGCCGGCAAGACCTTCGCCGACCTCGACGCGATCGTCGTGGGCGCGGGCCCCGGCCCGTTCACCGGCCTGCGGGTCGGCCTCGCCACCGCCGCCGCGCTCGGCCAGGCGCTCAACCGCCCGGTCTACCCGGTCGCCACGACCGACGCGATCGCCAGGGACGCCGCCAGCGGCCACCCGCTGCTCGTCGCGACCGACGCGCGGCGCAGGGAGGTCTACTGGGCCGCCTACGACGCCGCCGGCCGCCGCACGGACGGCCCGCACGTCGAGCGGCCGCAGGACCTCGCCGAGAAGCTGCCCTCGATGGGCGTGCACCAGGCGACCGGTGAGGGCGCCGAGATCTACTCCGACGTGCTGGGCCTCGAGGTCTTCGGCGTGAAGCACCCGAGCCCGGAGGGCCTGGTCGCCGCCGCGGCCGCCGAGGTGCTCGCGAAGGCCCGCCCCGCCGCGCTCACCCCGCTCTACCTGCGCCGGCCCGACGCCGTGGAGCCCACCGGGCGCAAGCGGGTGACCAGGGCATGACCACCGGCACCGTCACGATCGGGCCTCTGCAGCACGCCGACGTGCCCAGGTGCCGCGAGATCGAGCTGGCGCTGTTCCCCGGCGACGACCCGTGGAGCGAGAACGCGTTCCACAGCGAGCTGGACAACGGCCACTACTACCTCGGCGCGTACGCCGACGACGAGCTCATCGGCTACGCCGGGCTCGCCGCCAGCCCGTACGAGGCGAGCGTCCACACGATCGCGGTCATCGGGCACTGGCAGGGCAGGGGCGTCGGCAAGACGCTGCTGCGCGGGCTGCTGGAGCGCGTCGACGCGATCCGCGTCCCGGTCTACCTCGAGGTCCGCACGGACAACGAGCCCGCGATCGCGATGTACCTGGCGCACGGCTTCGAACACCTCGGCCTGCGCCGCCGCTACTACCAGCCGTCGGGTGCCGACGCGTACACGATGGGAAGGCCTGCGCAAAGTGTCTGATCGCCTGATCCTCGGCATCGAGAGCTCGTGCGACGAGACGGGCTTCGGCATCGTCCGCCTCGGTCCGGACGGCTCGCTCGAACTGCTCGCCGACGAGGTCGCCTCCAGCGTCGAGGAGCACGCCCGCTTCGGCGGCGTCGTGCCGGAGGTCGCCTCGCGCGCCCACCTCGAGGCCCTGGTGCCGACCCTGCGCCGCGCGCTCGACACCGCGAAGGTCGAGCTCTCCGAGATCCACTCCATCGCCGTCACCGCGGGACCGGGTCTCGCCGGCGCGCTGCTGGTCGGCGTGTCCGCCGCGAAGGCGTACGCGGCCGCCCTCGGCAAGCCGTTCTACGGCGTGAACCACCTCGCCGGCCACGTCGCCGCCGACACGCTCCAGCACGGCCCGTTGCCGCAGCGCTGCCTCGCGCTGCTGGTCTCCGGCGGCCACTCGCAGCTGCTGCTGGTCGAGGGCGGCCTCGCGAACTCGATCACCGAGATCGGCTCCACCGTCGACGACGCGGCCGGCGAGGCTTACGACAAGGTCGCGCGGCTGCTCGACCTGCCCTACCCCGGCGGCCCGCCCATCGACAAGCTCGCCAAGCAGGGCAACGGCTGCGCGATCGCGTTCCCGCGCGGCCTGACGGGCCCGCGCGACGCGAAGTACGACTTCTCGTTCTCCGGCCTGAAGACCTCGGTCGCCCGCTGGGTCGAACGCGCCGAGCAGGCAGGGGAGGAGATCCCGCTGGCCGACGTCGCCGCGTCGTTCCAGGAGGCCGTCGCGGACGTGCTGACCGCCAAGGCCATCCGCGCCGCGAAGGACCTCGACGTCGGCACGCTGGTCATCTCCGGTGGCGTCGCGGCGAACTCGCGCCTGAGCGGCCTGGCCGCCGAGCGCTGCGCCGAGGCGGGCATCGAGCTGCGCGTGCCGCGGCCCCGGCTGTGCACCGACAACGGCGCGATGATCGCGGCGCTCGGCGCCCACCTGGTCGCGGCGGGTGCCAAGCCGTCCCCGATGGACATCTCGACCGTGCCGGGCCTGCCGGTCGGGACCGTGCAGATCTTCTGATCAGAGCCGGTGGAGGCCCGGTCTGCGGTCCTCCACCGCGAACGACCCCCTGGTGCCCACGGGCGACCCCGGCCTGGTCACGTAGTCCAGGCCGCGGAAGTCCGTGCGCAGCTCGTCCGGCGTGAACCGCGAGACCGCGTACCCGCGCCGGTTGTTGAAGTACTTCACGTGCGGGTTCTCCGCCAGCCACAGCGGCGTCTCGGGGTACTCCTCCGAGCCGTCGCCACCGGCCGTGATCGACGTCGTCACCAGCTCGGTCGCGAGGGTCCTCGACGACGGGTCGTCCCAGCGTTCCTTGACCTCCGCGCCCCACGCCGCGTGCACGTCGCCGGTCAGCACCACCGGGTTGCGCACCGAGGCGAACCCCGCCACCACCCGGTCGCGGTCGGCGACGTAGCCGTCCCAGGCGTCCAGCAGGAACTTGTCGACCTCGCCGGGGATGTAGTCGTACTGCGAGAAGAACACCTGCTGGCCGAGCACGTCCCACCTCGCCGACGACGACCGGAACCCGTCGAACAGCCACTCCTCCTGCGCGGCGCCGAGCATCGTGCGCTCGGGCTCCAGCCGTTCGGGGCACAGCTGCAGCCCGTCCCCGCACGCCTGGTCGGTCCGGTACTGGCGGGTGTCGAGCATGTGGAACGTCGCGAGCGAACCCCACCCGATTCGCCGGTACAGCCGTGGTGACCTGCGCAGGGGCATGTTCTCGTAGTACGCCCTGATCGCCGCGGCCCTGCGCGCGGGGAAGTCCGGCTGCGGCTTGTCCGGCAGCAGGCCCGCCCAGTTGTTGTCGATCTCGTGGTCGTCCCAGATGACCGCCCACGGCGCCACGGCGTGTGCTTCCTGGAGGTCCGGATCGGTCTTGTACTGGGCCTGCCGCCGGCGGTACCCGGCGAGCGTCGTGGTGGTCGGGCCCTCGACGTGGCGGACGTTGCCGCTCGGGGCGACGTGGATGCCGCTCTCGTACTCGTAGGTGTAGTCGCCGAGGTGCAGCACCAGGTCGGGTTCGTCCTCGGCGAGCCTGCGATAGGCCGTGAAGTAGCCGTGCTCGTACTGCGCGCAGGACGCGAAGGCCATCGTCAGCGGCACCCGCAGCGCGGCCGGTTCCGGCGTGGTGCGCGTGCGGCCCGTCCTGGACAGGTGGTTGAGGGCCCTGAACCGGTAGAAGTACTCGCGGCCGGGCTCCAGCCCCACGAGCTCGACGTGGACGGCGTGCGCCTCCTCCGGTCGAGCGGTGGTCGACCCGCGTTGCGCTATTCGGGTGAACCGTTCGTCGTGGGCGACCTCCCACCCGACCTCGACCGCGCGGGACGGCATGCCGCCCAGACCGTCGTCGGCGAGCGGGTCGAAGGCCAGCCGGGTCCACAGGACCACCCCGTCGGGTGCCGGGTCGCCCGAGGCCACACCGAGTGTGAAAGGGTCGGTCGGCCGGGCCGACGCGGCGGCGGAGAGCGCTGTGACTCCGGCCACGCCCGCGAGCAGCAGAGTTCGGCGCGTCAACGGGGACATGCCCTGAATACGGCTCCCGGATGGTGATCGGTTCGGGGGTCTCGTTGAAGGCTTGGCACTCTCGTGGGTAGAGTGCCAACTGCACGGCACCAGCACCGCCCCGACCCCCGCGACGGCGGGGTGGCAGGAGCCGTTAATTCGAACCTGCCAACGACCCGTGGAGGTCATCCCGGTGAGCGTGAACATCAAGCCGCTCGAGGACAAGATCGTCGTTCAGGCCTCCGAGGCCGAGACGACCACTGCCTCCGGCCTCGTGATCCCGGACACCGCGAAGGAGAAGCCCCAGGAGGGCAAGGTCCTCGCGGTGGGCCCCGGCCGCATCGACGACAAGGGCAACCGCGTCCCGCTGGACGTCGCTGTCGGCGACGTCGTCATCTACTCGAAGTACGGCGGCACCGAGGTCAAGTACAACGGCGAGGAGTACTTGATCCTCTCCGCTCGCGACGTGCTGGCCGTCGTCAACTAGTCGACGCCCGGCTGTCATGCCTGACGCCCCGGCGCCCCATCCGGGGCTTCCGGGGCGTTTCGCTACCAGAGAGGCTTTGAGGTAAATGCCCAAGCAGATCAGCTTCGACGAGGACGCTCGTCGGGCGCTCGAGCGCGGCGTCAACAAGCTCGCCGACACGGTCAAGGTCACCCTTGGCCCGCGCGGCCGCCACGTCGTGCTCGACAAGAAGTTCGGTGGCCCGACGGTCACCAACGACGGTGTGACGATCGCCCGCGAGATCGAGCTGGACGACGCGTTCGAGAACCTCGGCGCGCAGCTCGCCAAGTCGGTCGCCACCAAGACCAACGACGTCGCCGGTGACGGCACCACCACCGCCACCGTGCTGGCGCAGGCGCTGGTCAAGGAAGGCCTGCGCAACATCGCCGCCGGTGCGAACCCGACCGCGCTCGGCCGGGGCATCCAGGCCGCCGCCGACGCCGTCGTGGACGCGCTCAAGAGCAAGGCCACCCCGGTCAAGGGCCGCGAGAACATCGCGCAGGTCGGCACGGTCTCGTCGCGCGACGAGTCCATCGGCTCCCTGCTCGGCGAGGCCATCGAGCGTGTCGGCGAGGACGGTGTCATCACCGTCGAGGAGTCCTCCACGCTCGCGACCGAGCTCGCGATCACCGAGGGCGTGCAGTTCGACAAGGGCTACGTGTCGACGCACTTCTCGACCGACCTCGAAGCGCAGGAGGCCGTCTACGAGGACGTCCGCATCCTGCTGCACCGCGAGAAGATCTCGGCGCTGGCCGACGTCCTCCCGATCCTCGAGAAGGTCGCGGAGTCCGGCAAGCCGCTGCTGATCGTCGCCGAGGACGTCGAGGGCGAGGCCCTGTCCACCCTGGTGGTCAACGCCGTCCGCAAGACCCTGAAGGTCGTCGCCGTGAAGGCGCCGTTCTTCGGCGACCGCCGCAAGGCGTTCCTGGACGACCTCGCGGTCGTCACCGGTGGCGAGGTGGTCTCCTCGGAGATCGGCCTGAAGCTGTCCGAGACCACGCTCGACCAGCTGGGCTCCGCCCGCCGCGTCGTCGTGACCAAGGACGACACCACGATCGTGGACGGCGGCGGCACCAAGGCCGACATCGCCGGCCGCGCGGAGCAGCTGCGCCGCGAGATCGAGAACACGGACTCCGACTGGGACCGCGAGAAGCTCCAGGAGCGCCTCGCGAAGCTCTCCGGCGGCATCGCCGTGATCAAGGTCGGCGCCGCCACCGAGACCGAGCTCAAGGAGCGCAAGCACCGCATCGAGGACGCGGTCGCCGCCACCAAGGCCGCGGTCGAGGAGGGCATCGTCCCCGGCGGTGGTTCCGCGCTGGTCCACGCCTCCAAGGTGCTGGACGGCGGCCTGGACCTGACCGGTGACGAGGCCACGGGTGTCGCGCTCGTCGCGAAGGCCCTGACCGCGCCGCTGTTCTGGATCGCCGCGAACTCGGGCCTCGAGGGCGCGGTCGTGGTGAACAAGGTCCGCGAGGGCGACTGGGGCTTCGGCATCAACGCCGCCTCGCTCGAGTACGGCGACCTGCTGGAGCAGGGCATCATCGACCCGGTCAAGGTCACGCGCTCCGCGGTGGCGAACGCCGCCTCGATCGCGCGCATGGTGCTCACGACCGAGAGCGCCGTCGTCGAGAAGAAGGCGGAAGAGCCCACCAGCGCTGCGGCCGGTCACGGCCACGGTCACGGGCACGGCCACTGAGTTTTCTGTCCCGCCTCCGGCGGGACGGCGAGTTCGCCGGGCGCGAACTCGCGATGCTCGGGCTTGGCTATGAGTTCCACGCGAACTCACGGCTTTTGAGATCGAACGAAACGGGCGACACCTTCGGGTGCCGCCCGTTTCGCTTCACACGATCGCCAGTTGGCGTTTTCTCGCCTTGATGATGTGGTCGCGCTCCGATTCCGAGAGCCCACCCCAGATCCCGTACGGTTCCTGCACGGCCAGGGCGTGTTTGCGGCACATCTCCAGCACGGGGCAGGCGAGGCACACGGCCTTGGCGCGAGCTTCCCGCCGGGCTCTCGCCGGACCCCGCTCGCCGTCGGGGTGGAAGAAGAACGCGCTGTCCATGCCCCGGCACGAACCGCGCATCTGCCAGTCCCACAGATCTGCGTTGGGACCGGGGAGCCTTCGGGTGTCCGCCATCGAGACCGCCTCCGTGACGACTGCTCCATTCGGCTTAACGATGATCCACCGTAGAACCGAGTCAAAACTTGTTCAAGAGGCTGAAGACCCTTATCAACTGATGGGTGACGGCACGCGTGTTCGATCACTCACCGCCCGGAGTTGCCACCCGGATGAGGTGAACGGACGATGGCTCCCGTGATGACTCAGCCGGAGCGCAGACCTGCCGGTGGTCACACTGGTGAGCCCCTCCTGACGGTGGCCGCGGTGGCCAGGCGGCTCGGGGTGGCACCTGCGACGCTGCGCACGTGGGACCGCCGCTACGGGCTCGGTCCGAGCGGCCACACCGTCGGCCGCCACCGGAAATACGGGCCGCGTGACGTCGCGCGGCTGGAATTGATGCAACGCGCGCTTCTTCGTGGCGCGTCCTCCGCGGAGGCGGCCCGTTTCGCGCTCGACTCGAAATCGTCGGCGGCCCGCGGAGACGAACCTGTCATCCCATCGGGTGGCGGTGGACGCGGATTGAAAATGCCGGGCGCGTCCCCGATGGCGCGCGGTCTCGGCAGGGCGGCGGTCGCGATGGACTCCATCGCCGTCCAGGGGATGCTCGCCGACTCGCTCGCGTCCGACGGTGTGATCGCGACGTGGAACGACGTCGTGCGCCCGGTCCTCACCGCCGTGGCGGCGAAGTGGCAGCTGTCCGGAACCGGCGTCGAGGTCGAGCACCTGCTCGACGAGTGCCTGCTCGCCGCGTTCGTGCGCGCGACGCCGCTCGTCACGCACGGCCGCAACCACCGGCCCGTGCTGCTCGCGTGCATGCCGGAGGAGCGGCACA
The DNA here is from genome assembly GCF_036380075.1 of Lentzea sp. Lineage (NCBI taxonomy): Bacteria > Bacillati > Actinomycetota > Actinomycetes > Pseudonocardiales > Pseudonocardiaceae > Lentzea > Lentzea sp. Next base: position 7,411 of record NZ_DASVFL010000335.1, read on the forward strand.
ACCTCCCGCTCTACCCGCTGGCCGCGGAACTGGCGCAGCGCGGCGTCGTCGTCCGCCAACTGGGCGCGGCGTTGCCGGCGGACGCGCTGGCCGCCGCCGTGCGCCGCACCGCTCCCTCCGCGGTGGTGCTGTGGGCGCAGCTGCCGCGGTACGCCGATCCGGGGGTGATCGCCGCGCTGCCGCGCACCCGTCAGCAGGTGCGGGTGTTCGTGGGCGGGCCGGGCTGGCGGCGAGGCGTGGTCACCGCGCCGGCCGAACGCGTCGAGGACCTGGCCGCCGCCGTCGAGGCCGTCGAGGCCGCGGTCACCTGACAGACTTCCCCGGTGGAAGAGGAGCTGCGCCGCGCCGCCTTCGGCGACTCACCCGACCTCCCCGTCCGGTCCGCGCCGGCCTCCCCGGACTCGCGGGTCCGCTGGCTCGCCGCCGTCGTCCTCGGCGGGCAGGGCCACTACGCCGCCGCGGCGACCGTGCTCGACGCCCTGCGCCACGACCCCGATCCCGTGATCGCCTCCCTCGCCCTCTCCACCCGCGCCTCCCACCACCGCCAGCTGGGTGCGCACCACCTCGCCCGCGGTCTCGACGGCGCCGCCCTCGCGCGCGTTCCGGCGGCCGGCGGAGGCGACCCCGACGGGATCGACGCGAAGGGTGCCCGTGCGGACGCCCTGCTCGGTCTGGCCGCCGACTCGCTCGGCGCCGGACGCCTGGCCGAGGCGCGCCGGCTGCTCGCCGGGGTCGAGGCGACGTCGTGGCGGAGCAGGGTCCGGCGGGGCTGGGTGACCGCCGAGGTGGAGCTGGCGTCGGACCGGGCGCATGCCGCCGTCGCCCCCGCCGAGGAGGCGCACGAGGTGGCGAAGGGCAGGAAGGCGCTGCGCCACGAGCTCAAGTCGGCGCTCGTCCTGGGGACCTCGTTGGTCGTCCGGGGGACACCTGACGGCTCCACCAGAGGCGCTGAACTAGTCGAGTGTGAGCTAAATCACAGTGCGCGGAAAGCGCTCCATCCGTTGGTTTGGCCGAGCGCTCTCGTGCTGGCGGGAACCGCCCCCGCGACCGGCGCCCACGTTCTGGAACAGGCCCGCGAGGCTCTGAGCTGCGTGTTGCGGAGAGCCGATCCCGTCAGCCGCCGGATCGCCCTCGACTCGGTGTGGATGCCGACGTGGCTGCTCCGTTCCGGGGAACCCCCGAACGCAGACCCTCAGATGAACTTCTTGACGGATTAAGCACCGGATCGTGTCAAGGTCCGGCCTCCAGCGTCCGATAGGGGAGATGGAACGTCACTCGGCTGCAGGAAAGGAGTCCCCGTGACCACGGTCCTTATTTGCGACGACCGGCGCAGTGTGCGGGAGGGTCTCACCCGCGTGATGTCGGCTGTCCCCGGGGTTAGCCGCATCGACTGCGTAGCGCACGGTGACGAGTTGTTGGCTCGCTTTTCAAGGCAGCCGGTCGACGTCGTCCTGGTGGGAACCCAGCGCGCCGTCCCGACCGGGGTGGAAGCCACCCGTCGGCTCGTCTCCGCGAATCCGCAGGCAAACGTCATCGTCTTCGGAGCACCCGACGACGCCGGGAGCATCGCCGCGGCGATCGCCGGCGGTGCGCGCGGCTACCTGAGGTGGGACGCGTCGCGTCCCGAGCTCGTGGCAGCTCTCGCGCACACGCTCGCCAGCACCTCCGTGCCGGCGCCGCGTCAGCCCTCCGACCCCGGCGTGCAGCTCACGGAGCGTGAGCTCCAAGTGCTGCGGGGCATGAGCCAGGGCAAGAGCAACGGCCAGATCGGCCGCGAGCTCTACCTGTCGGAGGACACGGTGAAGACGCACGCGCGTCGTCTCTTCCGCAAGCTCGGTGTCCGCGACCGCGCTCAGGCGGTGGCGCACGGCTTCCGGCGAGGCCTCGTCCAGTAGTCGCACTCACCGCACCGGCCCCGCGTTCCCACGTGCCGCACGTGGGGGAGCGGGGCCGGTGCGTGAGCCGGCTCACCTGTCCGCACAGGTGTGTGTGAGATCGCCCAGCCCGGTGACGTCGTCGCCGGGCTGAGTCCGTTCGGCGTGTCGGCTGGTCACTCGGGGTGTCCGCACCCCCGCCGGTGAACGACGGGGCCGAATGCCGGTACGGTGAGGTGGCGGAAACGGGTCGCTGTGAGTGACTCGTGTTGTTTCATGTCGGTACGCCAACAAGTAACACCAGGGCTGTTGTCTGCGATGACCAACTTGGGGGACGGACTGGACGCCGAAGTGGGCGCGGCCGTCGACGGCGACCGCCGGGCGATCGAGCGCCTGCTGGCCTCCATACGTCCTCTCGTGGTGCGGTACTGCCGCGCCAGAGTTGGCAGGCAGGAGCGGAGCTTCGCTTCGGCGGACGATGTGGCCCAGGAGGTGTGTCTCGCGGTGCTCACGGCATTGCCCAGCTACCGCGACCAGGGTCGGCCCTTCCTCGCGTTCGTCTACGGGATCGCGGCGCACAAGGTAGCCGACGCACACCGGTCCGCAGCCAGGAACCGCTCCGAGCCCGTCCCCGAAGTTCCCGACGCGCCGGAGACCGAGGCTGGTCCCGAGCAACGGGCGATGCAGGGAGAACTCTCCGACCGGATGGCGGTGCTGTTGCGCGTCCTGCCGGAGAAGCAGCGGGAGATCCTGCTGTTGAGGGTGGTGGTCGGACTCTCCGCCGAGGAAACTGCCGAGGCGGTCGGTTCGACGCCGGGTGCGGTCCGGGTGGCGCAACACCGCGCATTGGCCCGGCTCCGCAAGTCGCTGGCAGCGGAGGAGGTGGTCTGAGTGGCCGACGAAAACGGAAAGGACGACGAGGAAGTGCGCGGACAGGACGACAGAGCCCCGCACGAGCCCGTCGCCGACGACCTTTCGGCCGTGCAGGCCGATGACAAGCTTTTGGACGCACTGGGGTCCGCGACGCCGGACGCGGCGGGTTCGCTGGTCGAGGACGAGCTGAACGCGATGCTGCTCGCGTGGCGCACCGAGGTGGAGACGGAGCCGTTCGGCGAGCTCGTCGACACCGACACCGCCATCGCGACCATCCAGGCCGCCCGTCCGCAGCCGGTGAGCAGGCACCGCTTCCTGATCCCGCTCGCGAGCGCCGCCGCGGTGCTGGCCATCGCCTTCACCGGCGTGAGCCTCGTGGCGCGCGACGCCCAGCCGGGTGACACGCTCTGGGGCCTGACGCGGGTGCTCTACTCCGAGCACGCCAAGTCGATCGAGGCGGCGGCCGTCATCAACACCGACCTGGAGTCGGCGCGCCTCGCGTTGCGCGAGGGCAAGGTGACCGAGGCCCGCGAGAAGCTCGACAGGGTGCAGGCCGGCCTGGGTTCCGTCGCGACGGCGGACGGCAAGGCGAAGCTCGAGGAGCAGCACAAGGAGCTGGAGAAGCAGCTCGACACCTCGTCACCGGAGACGTCGGAGACGACGACGCCGGAGATGGAGCCGTCGACGCAGTCCTCGACGCCGTCGACGACCAAGCGGCCGAAGCCGACGACGACGACCACGCCGCCGCCTCCGACCACGACCCCGTCGGAGACGCCTCCGCCGCCGACCTCGAACGCCACCGAGGAGACGCCGCCGCCTCCGCCGCCCGCTGATCCCAACGCGCCGGCCTCCGGCTCCACGGTGACGAACAGCGAGGCGACGGGCGAGACCGGGTCGAACTGACCCCGGGCGAGCCGCCCAGTTGAGACGCGGTGTGAACGGCCCCTGATCCTTCGAGGTCAGGGGCCGTTCACACGTCCGGGTGTTCACACGTCAGGTGGAATGTGACCGCTCGGGTTGCGGATCCGGCGAGATGTGCGGATGGACGCGTCCCAGATCACTCGGTGACTTCAGCCTCAGCGCGCGGACTCGGTCGCGGTCACGCCGTCCGCGTACCCCCGGCAGTACTCCCAGCTCACGTACGAGCCGGGGTCGGGGTCGAAGGCGGGCTCGTGCGGGCGCATCCGCCCGTCGGCCAGCAGCTGTTCGAGTGAGGCTCGCAACAACGCCCAGTCGTGGTAGTGCGGTTCCTCGCACTCGCCGCAGTCGACGACGACCCCGCGCACGCCTCTGTGTTCGAGCAGCGCCTGGTAGACGGCGAGGTCGCTCAGGTCGCTGACCAGCTCGGCTCGTTCGTCGTCGTCCATCGGGGGATGGTCGTGGTCCGGCTCGCCGAGGGTGAGCGAGGGGTCCTCGGGGTCGCCCTCGAAGGGGTCTGGTGGCAACGCGTCGTGCGGCACGACCCCGCACGGTACCCGCCGTACCCCCTCAGCCGTCCAGATACCATGGGCAGCACCGCCTCCGCCTGCGCAAACCGGACCGGCAGGTCTCCGGCGCAGTCGGGAAGCAGACCGCACGACGGAAGGCATGTCACCCGCTATGACCAGCGAGCTCAACGCTGACGGAGTCCCGGGCAAGTTCGCCATGCTGGGACTGACCTTCGACGACGTGCTCCTGCTGCCGGCCGAGTCCGACGTCGTCCCGAGCGGCGTCGACACGAGCACCAGGATCTCGCGCAACATCACCCTCAAGATCCCGCTGGCGAGCGCCGCGATGGACACGGTCACCGAGGGCCGGATGGCGATCTCGATGGCGCGTCAGGGCGGCATCGGCGTGCTGCACCGCAACCTCTCGATCGAGGACCAGGCCCGCCAGGCCGAGACGGTGAAGCGCTCGGAGGCCGGCATGGTCACCGACCCGGTCACCTGCTCGCCGGACGCGACGCTGGCCGAGGTCGACGCGTTGTGCGCCCGCTACCGCATCTCCGGTGTGCCGGTCACCGACGCGAACAACAAGCTGGTCGGCATCATCACCAACCGCGACATGCGGTTCGAGCTCGACCACAGCAAGCGCGTCAGCGAGGTCATGACCAACGGCCCGCTGGTCACCGCGCAGGTCGGCGTGTCGGCGGAGGCCGCGCTGGGCCTGCTGCGCCGCCACAAGGTCGAGAAGCTCCCGATCGTCGACGGCGACGGCAAGCTCAAGGGCCTGATCACGGTCAAGGACTTCGTCAAGACCGAGCAGTACCCGAACGCCACCAAGGACCCGGACGGCCGCCTGCTCTGCGCCGCCGCCGTGGGCGTGGGCGAGGACTCGTTCGTGCGCGCGATGACGCTCGCCGAGGCCGGTGTCGACGTGCTGATGGTCGACACGGCGCACGGCCACTCGCGCGGCGTGCTGGAGATGGTCGCCCGCATCAAGAAGGAGCTCGGCGACTCGACGGACGTCGTCGGCGGCAACATCGCGACGCGCGCCGGTGCCCAGGCCCTGATCGACGCGGGCGCGGACGGCGTGAAGGTCGGCGTCGGCCCCGGCTCGATCTGCACCACGCGCGTCGTCGCGGGTGTCGGCGTGCCGCAGATCTCCGCGATCTACGAGGCCTCCCTCGCCTGCCGTCCCGCCGGCGTGCCGGTGATCGGCGACGGCGGCATCCAGTACTCCGGCGACATCGCGAAGGCCATCGCGGCCGGCGCGTCCGCCGTGATGCTCGGCTCGCTGCTCGCCGGCACCCAGGAGGCGCCCGGCGACCTGATCCTGGTCAACGGCAAGCAGTTCAAGACCTACCGCGGCATGGGGTCCCTGGCGGCCATGCAGTCGCGTGGCGAGAACAAGTCGTTCTCGAAGGACCGCTACTTCCAGGACGACGTCCTCAACGAGGACAAGCTCGTGCCGGAGGGCATCGAGGGCCGCACGCCGTTCCGCGGTCCGTTGTCGCAGGTCGTGCACCAGCTCAACGGCGGCCTGCGCGCGGCGATGGGCTACACGGGCTCCCGCACGATCACCGAGCTGCAGGATGCGCAGCTCGTGCGGATCACCGCGGCGGGCCTGAAGGAGAGCCACCCGCACGACATCACGATGACCGTCGAGGCCCCGAACTACACCACCCGTTAGGGTGTCGCGGCTGCTAAAAGCCTGATCAACAGCTTGGAGAGGAACCACAGGTGCGCGATCTGGTCGAGATCGGCATGGGCCGGACCGCGAGGCGGGCCTACGAGCTGGACGACATCGAGATCATCCCGTCGCGTCGGACGAGGTCGTCGAAGGACGTCTCCACGACGTGGCAGATCGATGCCTACCGCTTCGACATCCCGCTGATCACCCACCCGACCGACGCGATCGTGTCGCCGGGCACGGCGGTCGCGGTCGGCGAGCTGGGCGGACTCGGCGTGCTCAACGCCGAGGGCCTCTGGGCGCGGCACGGCGACGTCGACGAGGCGCTGTTCCGCCTGGTCCAGGCGACCGAGGACAGCGACGACCCGGCGGCCGCGGTGAAGGTGCTCCAGGAGCTGCACGCCGCCCCGCTGCGGATGGACCTGATCGCCGAGGCGGTCAAGCAGATCCGCGAGTCGGGCGTCACGGTCGCGGTCCGCGTCAGCCCCCAGCGCGCCGCGGAGCTCACCCCGGACCTGCTGGCCGCGGGCGTCGAGATCCTGGTCGTGCAGGGCACGATCATCTCGGCCGAGCACGTGTCGCGCGACGGCGAGCCGCTGAACCTGAAGTCGTTCATCGCCGACCTCGACATCCCGGTGATCGCCGGCGGTGTCGGTGACTACCGCACGGCCATGCACCTGATGCGCACCGGCGCGGCGGGCGTGATCGTCGGCTACGGCTACACGCCGGGCGTCACGACCACCGACTCGGTCCTGGGCATCGGCGTGCCGATGGCCACCGCGATCGCCGACGCCGCGGCCGCGCGCCGCGACTACCTCGACGAGACCGGCGGCCGGTACGTGCACGTCATCGCCGACGGCGGCGTCTCGACCTCCGGTGACGTGGCGAAGTCCATCGCCTGCGGTGCCGACGCCGTGATGCTGGGCGAGCCGCTGGCCGCCGCGACCGAGGCACCGGGCCAGGGCCTGTACTGGACGGCGGCCTCCGCGCACCCGTCCGTGCCGCGCAGCCTGGTCGCCGAGGCCGTGGACCAGGAGCTCGACCTCCGCCAGCTGCTGTTCGGCCCGTCCGCGGACCCGCGCGGCGTGACGAACCTGTTCGGCGCGCTCAAGAGGGCCATGGCCAAGACCGGCTACTCCGACCTCAAGGAGTTCCAGAAGGTCGGCCTGACCATCCGCGGCTGACACCCGAGTGCTGTGAAGGGCGCGTTCCCCTCGGGGACGCGCCCTTCTGGTTGTCTGGACCTCGTGCCGATCGTCGAGATCACCTACTCGCCCTCCGTCCCCCACGCCCTGCTGGAGACGCTGGCGGCGATGCTCCCGCACGCCGTGTCGGTGGCCGTCGAGTGCCCGGAGGAGCCCTACGACGGCAACCTCCAGCCCGGCGACGTCGACCTGCGCTTCCGCGTGCGCGGCCCGTTCGACTCGACCGGCATGCACGTGGTGGTCGAGGTCCGGTCGAAGTGGTTCGCGAGCCGCGAGGACACCCTCCAGGCCCGCGTCGACGGCCTGTGCGCCGCCGTCGCCGAGGCAACGGGCCTCGCTGACGTGGGCGTTTACCTCACCCTGCCGGACGCCGCTTGGGCCCAAACCTGATCTTGCAACCGAACGGCCACCTCGTGCGTCCATGAAACGTGGATTTGGATGCTTTGTTCGGCGACGGCAAGAACGGCGACGTGGACACGCTCGACGCGGACGCCGAAGCCCAGGAGTTCGAGGACGTGCCCGAGGAGCAGCGGGAGGGCGTCGGTGGCATCGGCTGGAAGATGCTGGTCCTGTTCGTCGGCGGTGGCCTGCTCGTCACCGCGCTGGCCGTGGCGTTCACGGTGTGGGTGATCAACGCGCTGATCCTCTGACCTCGTCTGAACCGATAGGGGACTAGGCGTTACCCGAAGTAACGCCTACTCTCCGGTTCATGGGTGAACTCGCCGGTAACTTCGATGTCGTCATCGTCGGCTCCGGGTTCGGCGGAAGCGTGGCCGCGCTCCGCCTGACCGAGAAGGGCTACCGCGTCGCCGTCCTCGAGGCGGGGCGGCGGTTCGCCGACGACGAGTTCGCGAAGACCAGCTGGGACCTGCGCCGGTACCTGTGGGCGCCGCGGCTCAGGTGCTTCGGCATCCAGCGCATCCACACCCTGCGCAACGTCATGGTGCTCGCCGGGGCAGGCGTCGGCGGCGGCAGCCTCGTCTACGCGAACACGCTGTACCGGCCGCTGCGGCCGTTCTACGAGGACCGGCAGTGGGCGCACATCACCGACTGGCAGGACGAGCTGGACCCGTTCTACGACCAGGCGAGCCGGATGCTGGGGGTCGTCACGAACCCCACGACGACTCCGAGCGACGTCGTCATGCAGAAGGTCGCGAAGGACATGGGCGTCGAGGACAGCTACCACGCGACGCCCGTCGGCGTGTACTTCGGCGAGCCCGGCAAGAAGGCCGCCGACCCGTTCTTCGGCGGCGCCGGGCCCGAGCGCACCGGCTGCACCGAGTGCGGCAGCTGCATGTCCGGCTGCCGGGTCGGCGCGAAGAACACACTGGTCAAGAACTACCTCTACCTCGCGGAGAAGCTCGGCGCGCAGGTCTTCCCGCTGACCACGGTCACGCGCCTCGACGAGGTCAACGGCCGCTGGACCGTCAGGACGAAGATGACCGGCGGGAAGGCCACCAGGACCTTCACCGCCGACCAGGTCGTCGTCGCGGCCGGCACGTGGGGCACGCAGCAGCTGCTGCACAAGGCGAAGGCCACGACGCTGCCGAAGATCTCGGACAAGCTCGGCGAGCTGACCCGCACCAACTCCGAGTCGATCATCGGGGCCGCGCGCTACACCGTCGACCCGCGGAGCGACTTCACGCAAGGCGTCGCGATCACCAGCTCGATCCACCCCGACGAGATCACGCACATCGAGCCCGTCCGGTACGGCAAGGGCAGCAACGCCATGGGCATGCTGCAGACGCTCGCCACGGACGGCGCGCTGAGCACGCCGCGGTGGGTGCAGTTCGTCAAGCAGGCCGTCCGGCACCCGGTGCGCCTGTTGAGGCTGTTGAGCGTGCACCGGTGGAGCGAGCGGACCGTGATCCTGCTGGTCATGCAGAGCCTGGACAACTCCATCACCACGTTCCTCAAGCGCGGCAAGCTCACCAGCAGGCAGGGTCACGGCGAGCCCAACCCGGCGTTCATCCCGGCCGGTCACGAGGCGAACCTGCTGGCTGCCAAGCACATCGACGGCATGGCGGGCGGCACGTGGGGCGAGCTGTTCAACATCCCGCTGACCGCGCACTTCATCGGCGGCTGCGCGATCGGGTCCACCGAGGGGCAGGGCGTGATCGACCCGTACCACCGGGTCTTCAACTACCCCGGACTGTCCGTTGTGGACGGTTCGGCGATCAGCGCGAACCTCGGCGTGAACCCGAGTCTGACGATCACCGCGCAGGCCGAGCGGGCGTTCTCGCTGTGGCCGAACAAGGGCGAGCAGGACCAGCGGCCCGCCCAGGACCAGCCCTACAGGCGGATCAACCCGACGAAGCCGAAGAACCCGGCGGTGCCGGAGGAAGCTCCAGCCGCGTTGCGGTTGCCGATCGTGAAGGTGTCCTGAGCCGGATTCGTTTGGCTACGGTGGAAGCATGGCCACAAAGCCTTTCGCTTCCAGCGAAGACCTCACCCCGAAGGACGAGGTCTTCGTCGAGCTCGCCGACGGCGTCTACACCCTGACCGCCGAGGGCGACCCCAACGTCGGCGCCATCGAGGCAGAGGACTTCCTGATCTGCTTCGAGGCACGCGCGACGCCGGCGGCCGCGCGCCGTTGGCTCGAACTGCTGCGCAAGCGCACCCGCAAGCCCGTGCGGTACCTCGTGCTCAGCCACTACCACGCCGTTCGCACGCTCGGTGCCAGCGCGTTCGACGCGCAGGAGGTCGTCGCGCACGAGATGACGCGCGTGCTGATCGCCGAACGCGGCCGGCAGGACTGGGAGAGCGAGCTCGGCCGCATGCCGCGGCTGTTCGAGAAGCCTGAGGAGATCCCCGGACTGACCTGGCCGACGCTCACGTTCTCCGACCGCATGACCATCCCGCTCGGCGACGAACGCGGCGACCTGGTTCTGCAGCACCTCGGCCGCGGGCACACGGCGGGCGACATCGTGGCGTGGCTGCCGCAGCAGCGCATCCTCTTCGCGGGCGACCTCGTCGAGTCGCAGGCCGCGCTGTACACCGGTGACGCGTTCCACGACGACTGGGCGACGTCCACTTTGGACGAGATCGAGGACCTCGGCGCCGAGGTCCTGGTGGGCGGCCGCGGCAAGGTCGCGCGGGACCGCATCGAGGTCGAGGCCGCCATCAACCAGAGCAGGCACTTCCTCGACGAGCTGCGCCGCACCGTCGGCGGGGTGCACGCCGAGGGCGGCACGCTCAAGCAGGCCTTCGAACTGGCGCACAGCGCGCTCGTGGGCCGTTACGGGCGTTGGCCGATCTTCGAGCACTGCCTGCCGTTCGACGTGAAGCGCTACTGGGACGAGTGCGACGGCAAGGACTGGCCGGAGATCTGGACCGCCGAACGCGACAGGGCCGTCTGGGACGCCCTGCAGTGACGGTCCTGGTGGTCGGCGCCGGGCCGGTCGGGCTCACCGCCGCGCTCTTCCTCGCGAGAGCCGGGGTGCCGAGCACCGTCGTGGAAGCCGCCGGCCACCGCGCCAAGACCGGCAGCCGGTCGATCTGCGTGCAGCGCGACGTGCTGGAGATCCTCGAACGGGTCGGCGTCGGCCAGGCCGTCGCCGACGCGGGCGTCACCTGGTACACCGGCCGCACCTACCACCGCGACCGCGAGGTCCTGACCCTGACCTTCCCCGAGGCCGAGGGTTTCCCGCCGTTCGTGAACACCCCGCAGACCGTCGTCGAGCAGCTGCTGGAGGACCGCGTCCGCGCCGAGCCGCTCGTCGAGCTGCGCTACGGCCACGCCCTCACCGGCCTGGCCCAGGACGACGCGGGAGTGGTCACGCGGGACGGGATCAGGGCCACGCACTGCATCGCCGCGGACGGCGCGCACTCGACCGTCCGGCGCCTGCTGGGCATCCCGTTCGACGGCTTCTCGTTCGACGACAGGTTCATCATCGCCGACGTCCGCGTCGACCTGGACTTCGAGACGCCCGAACGCCGCTTCTACTTCGACCCGCCCTGGAACCCCGGCCGACAGGTCCTCCTGCACCCGCAGCCGGACGGCGTCTGGCGGATCGACTGGCAGGTCGCCGGGGACGTCCAGCTCACCGACGCGCACGTCCGCGCGATCGTCGGCGACCGGCCGTACGAGGTCGTCTGGCAGTCCACCTACCGCTTCCACCAGCGCCGGGCCGCAACCCTGCGGGACGGCCGGGTCCTGCTCGCGGGCGACGCCGCGCACGTGATGAGCCCGTTCGGCGCCCGCGGCCTGAACTCGGGGATCTGCGACGCGGACAACGCCGCGTGGAAGATCGCCGCCGACCGCGCGGGGGAGGCGGGGCCTGGCCTGCTGGCGTCCTACGACGCCGAGCGCGGTGCCGCCGCCGACGAGAACCTCCGCGTCACGGGCGCCACCATGCGCTTCCTCGTCCCCGGCACGCCCGAGGAGAGGGAGGAACGGGAACGGGCGCTCGACTCCGGTGAAGGCATCGACTCCGGCAAGCTCTTCACGCCGTTCTCGTACGCCGCGTCGCCGCTGACCACCGACGGGGGCGAGCTGGTGGCCGGATCACGCGCCGCCGGACCGGGTTTCACGGTCGCGGACGGACGCCTGGTCCGGCCAGACGGTCACGTCGCCGGACCGGCCGGCGACGACCGCGTGCTGCGCACAGCCCTGGGCCACAGCTGAAACCGGGCCACAGCTGAATCCGGGCTAGAGCTGAATCCCGGTCAGGACCGTGACGCGCTCCTCGGTGAAGTCCTCCATCGCCGACCGGACGCCCTCCCGTCCGGTGCCCGAGCCCTTCACCCCGCCGTAGGGCATCTGGTCGGCGCGGTACGACGGCACGTCGCCGATGATCACACCGCCGACCTCCAGCTCGGCCGCGGCCTCGAACGCCACCTGCACGTCACGGGTGAACACACCGGCCTGCAGCCCGTACTTGGAGTCGTTGGCCTGCGCGAACGCGTCCTCCACGCCGTCCGCGACGGACACCACGAGCACCGGCCCGAAGATCTCCTCGGTCCACACCTTCGCGGTCCTCGGCACGTCGGCGAGCACGGTCGGCTCGACCGTCGCACCGGTCCGCTTGCCGCCCACCAGCACCTTCGCGCCGACGTCGGTGGCCATGTTGACCCACTCCTCGACGCGCCGCGCGTTGTCCTCGTCGATCAACGGGCCGACCTCGACCTCGGGGTCGTGCGGGTCGCCGGTCTTCAACGCCCCCACGGCTTCCACGAGCTTCGGCACGAACTCGTCGGCGAGCGAGCGGTCGACGATCACCCGCTGCACGGCGATGCACGACTGCCCGGCCTGGTAGTTGCCGAACGTCGCGATGCGCCGCGCCGCGTGGTCCAGGTCCGTCCAGTCGGGACAGACGATCGCGGCCGCGTTGGAGCCCAGCTCCATCACGACGTGCTTGCGCGGCGCGGCTTCCATCAACGACCAGCCGACCTTCGTTGACCCGGTGAACGAGATGACCGGCAGCCGCTCGTCCTTCACGAGCGCGTCCATGTCCTTGCCGCGCACGGGGAGGACGGAGAACACGCCCTCCGGCAGGGCGGTCTCGGCGAGGACCTCGCCCAGCAGCAACGCGCTGAGCGGCGTCGCCGAGGCGGGCTTCACGATCACCGGCGCGCCCACCGCGAGCGCCGGCGCGACCTTGTGCGCCACCAGGTTCAGCGGGAAGTTGAACGGCGCCACCGCCAGCACCGGCCCGCGCGGCACGTGCCGGACGATCGCCATCCGCCCCACGCCACCGGCCTCGGTGTCGAGCCGTTGCAGCCCGCCGGTGAACCGCCGCGCCTCCTCGGCCGCGAACCGGAAGGTGTTGACCGCGCGCTGCACCTCGATCTCGGCCCACTTGAGCGGCTTGCCGTTTTCGGCGGTGATCGTCTCGGCGATCTCCTCCGCGCGGTCGGCCAGCGTGCGCGACACCTTCAGCAACGCCTCGGCCCGCACGTGCGCGGGTGTCCGCCGGAACTCCTTGGCCACGGCCGCGGCCGCCGCGACGGCGCGTTCCACCTGGTCTCTGCCCGGTACGGCGACGGAGGCGACCTCGGTGCCGTCGAACGGGTGGAGAACCTCCAGCGCCTGCTCGCCCTGCTCGGGGCGGCCGGCGACCCAGCAGGGCCTGGGCTGTGGTGTGAACGCGTCCATGGGGCCACGTTAAGCCCTGTTGGCCTGCACGTACCGAACGAGTTCCATGTAGTAGTCGTCGTGGCGTTCCGCGCGTTGCAGCACGAACGCCGGATGCTCCCTGATCGTCCTGATCATGTCGTCCAGACGGGCGAGGACGTGATCGTCTTCGTAGCCGCACCCGTACGCCTCGCAGAAGAGCCGGGTGCGCCGGGCGCGGTCGTCCGGCAGCGCCAGCACGAACTGGATGACCGCCCAGCTGACGTCCCACCAGCGCGGACCGGGATGCGCGCTGTCCCAGTCGAAGACCCCCGTCGGACGGCCGTCGGTGAACACGGTGTTGTACGGCGCGAAGTCGCCGTGCAGCACCACCTCGACGGGCTCTCTGGCGGGGTGCTGCCACCCGTCGCGCCGGTCGACGAGGTCGAGCGTCGAGTCGTGCAGCCGCCGCAACAGCAGCGCGGACTCGATCAGAGCCGTGTCGTCCGATGGGGGCACGTGGCCAACGTCACCGAGCAGGTAGCTCAGCAGCTCGTGCTCGCCGTCGAGCCCGAGAGGCACCGGCGCGACGCCCAGCGGTGCCAAGTGCCGCAACAACTCGTGCACCCGAGGAGCCCACGGCCCCGCCGGTCTGCGCACCGCGTCACCCACCTTGAACACCTGGTTGAGCCCGCCACCGGTCAGCAGTTCACCGTCCACGCATGAGATCCTTGGCGGCGTGTCCGACACCAGCAACCGCCCTGTTCTCGTCGTCGACTTCGGTGCCCAGTACGCGCAGCTGATCGCCCGCCGCGTGCGCGAGGCCCAGGTCTACTCCGAGGTGGTCCCGCACACCGCGTCGGTGAGCGAGATCCTCGACAAGAACCCGCTGGCCATCGTTCTGTCCGGTGGCCCGTCGAGCGTCTACGAGGAGGGCGCGCCGCAGGTCGACCCGAAGCTGTTCGAGACCGGCGTCCCGGTCTTCGGCATCTGCTACGGCTTCCAGGCGATGGCGCGCGCGCTCGGCGGCTCGGTCGAGCAGACCGGCACCCGCGAGTACGGCCGCACGGACCTGAGCGTGCCCACCGAGGGCGGCGCGCTGCACCAGGAGCTCCCGGCCAGCCACCCGGTGTGGATGAGCCACGGCGACGCCGTCACGAAGGCGCCCGAGGGCTTCACGGTCACCGCGACCAGCGAGGGCGCGCCGGTCGCCGCGTTCGAGGACAGGCAGCGCCGCTTCGCCGGCGTCCAGTACCACCCCGAGGTGCACCACTCGCCGCACGGCCAAGAGGTGCTGCGCCGGTTCCTGCACGACATCGCGGGCCTGCGGCCGCAGTGGACCACCTCGTCGATCGTGGACGAGCAGGTCACCCGCATCCGCGAGCAGATCGGTGACGGCAAGGCGATCTGCGGCCTGTCCGGCGGCGTCGACTCCGCCGTGGCCGCGGCCCTGGTCCAGCGCGCGATCGGCGACCGCCTCACGTGCGTCTTCGTCGACCACGGCCTGCTGCGCTCCGGCGAACGCGCCCAGGTCGAGCGCGACTACGTGGCCGCCACGGGCATCCGCCTGGTCACGGTCGACGCCCGCGAGCGCTTCCTCAACGCCCTGGCCGGCGTCACCGACCCTGAGGAGAAGCGCAAGATCATCGGCCGCGAGTTCATCCGCGTGTTCGAGCAGGCCGAGCGTGACCTCAAGGCCGAGGGCGACTACAAGTTCCTCGTCCAGGGCACGCTCTACCCGGACGTCGTCGAGTCCGGCGGCGGCGCGGGCACCGCGAACATCAAGTCGCACCACAACGTCGGCGGCCTGCCGGACGACCTGCAGTTCGAGCTCGTCGAGCCGCTCCGCGCCCTGTTCAAGGACGAGGTCCGCCGCGTCGGCACCGAGCTGGGCCTGCCCGAGACCATCGTGCAGCGCCAGCCGTTCCCCGGCCCGGGCCTCGGCATCCGCATCATCGGCGAGGTCACCCAGGACCGCCTCGACACGCTGCGCCAGGCCGACGCCATCGCCCGCGAGGAGCTGACCCTCGCCGGCCTCGACCGGTCCATCTGGCAGTGCCCGGTGGTGCTGCTCGCGGACGTCCGCAGCGTCGGCGTCCAGGGCGACGGCCGCACGTACGGCCACCCGATCGTGCTGCGCCCGGTGTCGTCCGAGGACGCGATGACCGCGGACTGGACGCGCCTGCCGTACGAGGTGCTGGAGCGGATCTCGACCCGCATCACCAACGAGGTGGCGGAGGTCAACCGCGTGGTGCTGGACGTGACGTCGAAGCCGCCGGGCACCATCGAGTGGGAGTAGGAACGTGAGAAAGGCCCCCGGTCAGCCGACCGGGGGCCTTTCCTCTTTCCGTCAGGACCTGCGCCTCAACGAGTTCGTCAGCAGGACCACGCCGACCACGATGGCCGTCCCCCCGAGCGCCCACCGGAGGTCGAACCAGAACGTCCCCCCGCTCAGCACGTAGGCCGCCATCAGCCCGCCGCCGATCCCGAACACGAGGCCCAGCGGGTCGATCCGCCTGCGCATCACCGGTTGCTGGTCAGTCACGGGCCACCCTCACATTTCCGACGCTCGTGTGAACGTCCAGGTCGATCTTCAGGCCGCCGGCGCCGTCGCTGCCGAGGTCGGTGCCGTCGACCTGCACGCTGCTGCCGTCGGCCTTCCTGCCGAGGCAGTCGAGCTCGCCGATCGACGACGCCTCGCACCGGAACGTCACGTCGGCGTTCTGCGGCACCCGCACGACCAGCTCGCCGAGGTCCGACTCGAGCTCGGTCCTCACCGAACCGGAGTCCGGCAGCTCCCGCAGGTCGAGCGTCACGCTGCCGACGCCCAGCTCGTAGCGGTCCTTGACGTCGCTCAACGAAGTCGGCGTCGCCTCGACGTTGCCCAGGTTCGGCGGGCCGTCGAAGCCCACGGTCGTGAGGCCGAAGCCGGCCACCGACAGCGGCACCAGCAGCCAGATCAGGGCCCGGCCACCGCCGACGAACGACCCGACCAGCAGGCCCGCGGCCAGCACCGCGATCACCAGTCCGATGACGTGCGGCACGGTGAACCACGGCACCCACGCCCCGGCGATCGCGGACGCGGCCACGACCAGCAGTGCCACGCCCAGCGTCACGGCGCCCACCTTCGGCTTGCGCGGACGCGGTGCCGGCGGCTGCGGGCGGGGGGCCGGTTCCGGCAGGTCCCACGCGAACGGCGCGGCACCCAGCGGGTCCCAGGCCGGTGCGCCCGGAACCGGTGGCGTCACCGGCGTCTCGGCGATCGTGGCGGCCGGCGCGAGGTGCCCGCGGTTCTTCTGCAGCAGGTAGATGCACGCCACCGAGGCCGCGATCGTCACGACGACCTGGAAGCCGCCGTTGCCGAACGTGAACGCGAGCGCGGGGAACATCAGGATGCCCAGCAGCACGGTCTGCCCCTGGGACGTGGAGCTGTGCCCCCTGTTGACGAGCGACTCCAGCGGCGAGACCTCGTCGCCCTCCTCCGGCAGCAGCAGCCAGCCCGCGAGGTACATCGGCAGGCCGACACCGCCGGACAGCACGAGTGCGACGAACGCGATCCGCACGATCACCGGGTCGATCCGGTAGCGCAGGGCGATCCCGGTGGCGACGCCGCCGAGCTTGCGTCCTGCACGGGGCCGCACCGGACGGTGGGCCCAGAACTCTCTGAGCGTGTCCGCCACGCCCTGCATTGCCTTCTCAGTCCCGCTCACGGTGACAACCTTGCGCTGTCGGGACGCGGACCACATCAGGGAACAGCCCTGAACAACGGAACCGGGGTCATCCCTGATGAACAACTCGGCGCGACGTGTGACGATCGTCCGGTGAGTGCAGGGATCGAACCGATGCGCCGCCGACGTACCGGCCGCGTGGTCGCGGGCGTCGCCAGCGGGATGGCGGACCACCTCGGCGCACCGGTCTTCTGGGTGCGTGCGGTGTTCGCCCTGCTCGCCGCGTTCAGCGGGATCGGGATCATCGCCTACGCGTTGCTCTGGATGTTCGTCCCGCAGTCCGCGGTGGCGGAACCGGAGACCGACAAGGACCGCAAGGAGTGGCAGCAGGCCATCGGCCTCGCCGCGCTCGGTCTCGGCGTCGCGGTGTTCACCGGGCTGCTGGGCAGCACCGCCGGCGGCTGGGTGACCGGCCCGATCGCCGTCGCGCTCGTCGGCGCCGCGGTGGTGTGGCGCGAGGCGGACGAGGCGCAACGCCGTCGCTGGAAGGACGGGGCGCTCGGCGCGGGGAAGAAGACGGGCGTGGTGCGGACGGCGGCGGGGGCGGCACTGGTCGCGGCGGGGGTCGCCGCGTTCCTCGTGTCGAACGACTCCATCCAGAACCTGCCCAGCGTCGCGCTGGCCGTGCTCGCCACCCTGATCGGTGTCGCGGTGCTGACCGTACCGCTGTGGATGCGGCTGGTGCGCGACCTCGACGCGGAACGCCGTGCGCGCATCCGCACCGACGAACGCGCCGAGATCGCCGCCCACCTGCACGACTCCGTGCTCCAGACGCTCGCGCTGATCCAGAAGCAGTCCGAGTCGCCGCGCGAGGTCAAGCGCCTGGCCCGCAGCCAGGAACGCGAGCTGCGCAGCTGGCTCTACGGCCGCGAGGTCGGGGACGGGAGCGACCAGCCGGCGACCCTGAGCGGCGCCATCGCCCAGTCGTGCGCGGAGGTGGAGGACGGCTTCGCCATCGCCGTGTCGCAGGTCGTGGTCGGGGACTGCGAGCTGGAGGACGGCATGTTCGCGTTGGTGCAGGCCTCGAAGGAGGCGATGGTCAACGCGGCCAAGCACGCCGGGGTCGGCGAGGTCAGCGTCTACGCCGAGATCGAACCGGACAAGGTGACGGTGTTCGTGCGCGACCGGGGCAAGGGGTTCGACCCGGACGCGGTTCCGGAGGACCGGCATGGCCTCGCGGGCAGCATCCGGGGGAGGATGGACCGGCACGGCGGAGCTGTGCGGCTGCGCACCGCACCCGGTGAGGGGACCGAGGTGCAGCTCGAGATGCCGAGGAAGACGGAGGCCAGGACGTGAGCGTGAGGGTGTTCCTGGTGGACGACCACGCGTTGTTCCGCGCGGGAGTGCGCGCGGAGCTCGACACCATCACCGACGAGGTGGAAGTGGTCGGCGAGGCGGGCAGCGTCGGCGAGGCGGTGGCGGGGATCGCCCACCACAAGCCGGACGTGGTGCTGCTCGACGTGCACATGCCCGACGGCGGCGGTGCCGAGGTGCTGCGGCAGATCCGCACCAAGATCCCGGAGGTCACGTTCCTCGCCCTGTCGGTCTCCGACGCGGCCGAGGACGTCATCAACGTGATCCGCGCGGGTGCCCGCGGCTACGTGACCAAGACGATCTCCAGCCAGGAGCTGGTCAGGGCGGTCGTGCGGGTGTCGGAGGGCGACGCGGTGTTCTCGCCGCGGCTCGCCGGGTTCGTGCTGGACGCGTTCGCCGACCGGCCGGGTGCCGCGCCGATCAGCGACCCCGAGCTCGACCTGCTGACGCCGCGCGAACGCGACGTCCTGCGGCTGCTGGCCCGTGGCTACGCTTACAAGGAAATCGCGTCGGAGCTCTTCATCAGCGTGAAGACGGTGGAGACGCACGTGTCGAGCGTCCTGCGGAAGACCCAGCTGTCCAACCGGTACGAGCTCTCCCGCTGGGCCACGGACCGCAGGCTGGTCTGAGAGGTTCCTGGGGGCTTTGATCAAGAAGGTCGCCCGCGGTGCCACCGAGGTGCTGGCGCCGTGGGTCTGGGTGGTCCTGCTGCCGTTCGGCGTTGCCGCGGCCACTGAAAACCTGTGGATGACGCTGTTGTGGGGGCTGGTCGTCGCGTTGACGGCGTCCGTCATCCCCATGGCCGTCATCGTCCGCGGCGCCCGCAAGGGCAAGTGGGACAGCCACCACGTGACCAACCGCGAGGGCAGGCTCGTCCCGCTGGTCGTGGCGGGGGCGTCGCTGACCGCGGGCACGGTGATCATGGTGCTCGGCGACGCGCCCGTGAACATGCTCGCGCTGGCGGGCAGCATGTTCGCGTCGCTGGTCGTCAGCATGGCGATCACGTTCGGGTTGAAGTGGAAGATCTCGCTGCACGCCGCGGTCGCCTGGGCCGCCGTGGTGACGCTGGCGGTCGTCCACGGACCGTGGTGGCTGCTGCTGGCGTTGCCGGCCGCGCTCGTGGCGTGGTCGCGGGTCGAGCTGGGTGACCACACGACCGCGCAGGTGCTGGCCGGGTCGGTGATGGGCGTGGTCGTGGGTGGCGGCAGCTTCTGGCTGCTCAGCCAATCTCTTTGAGCGCGGAGATCTTCATCTGGTTGTCGACGGCGGCGACCGAGACCTCGACGACGATGTCGCGCTGCTTGCCGATGTCCGTGACGAGGGACAGGTTCACCGTGACGACCCAGTCCGGCCCGTTCGAACGGACCGGGATCGCGGAGAGGGCGCACCGGACCGAGGTGTAGCCCTTCCACCGCTTCTCGAAGTCGGCCCGCGGCTCCCGCCCGTTCTCGGCGAAGTCCTGCCAGGCCGTCTCGACGTCGGCGCGCGGCAGGCGGGCGTAGTGCTCCTGCACGAACGCCATCGCCTCGCCGGCCGTGAAGTAGCGGGTCGTCTGCTCGGGCGAGAAGCCGGACTCGTTGGCGGACGAGTCACCGCCCGTGCCGCTCCAGTACGCCGCCGCGGCACCACCGCCGATCCCGATCGCCGCGATCACCGACAGGATCACCAGGATCCGGCGGTTGGGTGGCTTGAGCCTGCGCTGCTCGGGGATGTGCAGCGGCTGGGACGGCTGCGGCCCCTCGGCCAGCAGGTCGGCGGCCTCCTGGGCGGTCGGCCGGTCCTTGGGGTCGTTGGAGAGCAGGCGCATGAGCAACGGCGTGAGCTCGCCCGCGTTCTTCGGGTCGCGCAGCTGCCCGCTGGCGGCCCGGTAGATGAGGCCGAAGCTGTTGTCGCTGGGCCCGAACACGGACTCGCCCTCGACGGCCGAGTAGATGGTGGCGCCGAGCGAGAACACGTCGGACGCCTCGTCCGGCTGCTCGCCGCGCGCGACCTCGGGGGCGAGGTAGGCGGGGGTGCCGGCGATCATGCCGGTGTCGGTCATCGTCCCGTCGCCGCTGGCCTTGGAGATGCCGAAGTCGGTGATCTTGACCGTGCCGTCGTGGCCGATCAGGACGTTGCCGGGCTTGATGTCGCGGTGGACCAGCCCCGCGTTGTGGGCCGCTGCCAGCGCCGAGGCGACCTTGGCGCCGATCCGCGCGGCCTGGGCCGGCTTGAGGGGCCCCTCCTGGGCGATGAGCGCCGAGAGGCTGAGAGACGGCAGGTACTCCATGACGATCCACGGCTCTTCGTGGTCGTCGCCGACGACGTCGAACACCGCGATCGCGTGCGGGTGGTGCAACCTGGCCGCGTTGCGCGCCTCGCGCATCGCCCGCTGGTGGTCGCCGGTGATGAGCTGCTTGACCGCGACCTCGCGCGCCAGCACCTCGTCACGCGCCCGCCAGACCACCCCCATCGCTCCGCTGCCGATGCGCTCGAGCAGCGTGTAGCGATTCCCGATGGCCGTCACACCATGAGACTAATCAATCGCGCAGAAGCACATCCGCGGTTCCCCGCACGTGGGGTCGCGCAGATCGCTCCGAACCGGCTCCCCGGTGGGGACTGGAGGCCGAACCCGCTGGTGGAACACGTCCTCGTCGCTGCCCACGACGACGGACACGAGCGTCTCAGGTGGTCGCCGGTGGCGAGCTGCCCCGCAGCTCGACCCGCGCCCGTCGGGCCACCTGACGGCGGGGGACTAGTCGATCGTCGACACCAGCTTCTGCAGCTCGCGGTCGAAGTCGATCCACAGGTCCTCCTCGCCGGGCTGCACGACGTCGTAGGAGCTGTCCAGGAACTCCGCCACGTCCTCGGCGACCGCGCTGAGGATGGCGAACCCGGTCGGCGCGTTCAGCTCGACCAGGACGCGCTCCGGGTCGTCGGACGCGGGCCGCACCAGGATGTCGCCCTCACCGGACGGCGTCAGCAGGCCGTCGGCCAGCAGGTCGCGGGCGAACATCCACTCCACGCGACCGGAGCCGGTGAAGAAGACGACGGCGACCGCGTACGGGTCCTCCGGGTCGTAGACGAGCTCCGCCTCGACCGGCGCGGGAGCCGCACCGGGAGCCAGCAGGTGGAAAGTCGTCCTGCTCGTGACCTTCAGGTTCTCGTTCTTCATGTCGATGTCCTTCCCGGGGTCTCCATGTCCGCTCACAAAGAGGAGACGGCCAACGGGCCCGGGAAAGACGCGATTCGTCGCGGAACCATCCTTCTGGGGGAGACGTGGGTCTCACCCTTCAGCGTTTGACCAGGTCGCGCGTCTCGTTTGGTGAGACGTTCTGACCAGCCGCGACGGGCTTCCTGCGGGTCAGCGCGACACCCAGCAGCACCACCAGCATGCCGGCGACGACCCTCGCGTTGAGTTGCTCCCCGAGGAAGATCGCTCCAAGGAGTACCGAAACCACCGGCAACAGGTAACCGACCGTAGTCGCCGTCGTGGCGCCCTCATCCGCGATGACGCGGTAGTTGAGGATGAACGCGGCGCCGGTCCCGAAGACGCCCAGGACGACCACGGCGACGACGCCGATCCAGTGCAGGTGCAGCGGCTGCAGCCCGCCGAACGGCGTCGCGAGGGCCAGCATCCCCACCGCGGTGGTCAGCTGCATGGCGGCGAGCTGCGTGGAGGTCGCGCCGGTGTTCACCAGGTAGCGGCCCGCGTAGGAGTAGCCGACGGCGTAGCTCGCCGCGCCGATGAGGCAGAGCACCGCGCCCCAGCTCGCGATGCTGTTGGCCGCCTGCCACGGCGCGAAGATCAGCAGGACGCCCGCGAAGCCGAGCCCGAGTCCGAGCATGCGAACCAGGTTGCTGATCTTCTCGGTGCCCAGCAGCAGGCCGATGGCGAGCGCGAACAGCGGCGTCGTGGAGTTGAGCACCCCGGAGACGCCCGAGTCGACCGTCTGGCCGCCGAACGCGAAGAGCGTGAACGGGATCGCGCTGCCGAACAGCGCCACGAACAGCATGTGGCTCCACACCCGGCGGTCGCGGGGGAGCGTCATCTTCGCCAGCGCGAGCACGACGAACAGCACGAGCGCGCCGAAGAACGTGCGCACGAGCGAGATCTGAAGAGGAGCGAGGCTTCCGAGCGCGAGCTTCATCCAGAGGAAGCTGGATCCCCACAGCAGGGCGAGGACGCCCATCCTGATCAACGTTCCGCGTTGGTTCACGGGTCCACGATGCGCCCGCCGACACCTGAAAACAATTTAATTGTTGTGCAGAACCTTTAAGTAGCGCTGTAAGGTCCGGGGCATGCTGGACGTGCGACGCATGCAGGTGCTCCGGGCGGTCGTGAGCACGGGATCCATCACCGCCGCCGCGACGAACCTCGGCTACACGCCGTCGGCGGTGTCGCAGCAGGTCGCGGGCCTGGAGAAGCAGGCGGGACTACCGCTGCTGGAACGCGTCGGCAGGGGCATCAGGCCCACCGCCGCCGGCCGTCTGCTCACCGAGCACGCCGCCCGCCTCGCCGAGCAGCTCGCCGAGGCCGAGAGCGCGCTGACGGCGTTGCGCAACGGCTGCGCGGGCACCCTGCGCGTCCGCTACTTCGCCACGGCCGGAGCGGCCCTCGTGCCGCCCGCGGTGGCCACGTTCCGGGCCGAGCGGTCCGGTGTCGAGCTCGACCTGAAGCTCACCGAGCCCTTCGACCCCTTCGAGGAGCTCGCCGCGGGCCGCGCGGACGTCGCCATCACCGTCCTGCTGCCCGAGGCCCCCGCCCCCGAGGGCATGGTCGCGCGGCACCTGCTCGCCGACCCGTTCTACGCCGTGTTGCCGCGGGGACACGCGCTGGCCCGCAAGCGCGTGCTCGACCTCGGTGAGCTGGCCGGCGAGCCGTGGATCAACGCGGACTGCGGCGCCACGGGGCCGTGCGCGGACCTGGTGAAGAACGCGTGCGCGGGCGCGGGGTTCGCTCCGAAGGTCGCCGTGGAGAGCGACGACTACGCCACCGCGCAGGGGTTCGTGGCCGCCGGGCTCGGCGTCACCCTCATCCCGCGGCTGGGCCTGGGCTACGCGCACCCCGGCGTCGTGCTGCGCAAGGTGCGCAACCCCGAACCGGTGCGG
This sequence comes from Lentzea sp., assembly GCF_036380075.1. Classification (NCBI taxonomy): domain Bacteria; kingdom Bacillati; phylum Actinomycetota; class Actinomycetes; order Pseudonocardiales; family Pseudonocardiaceae; genus Lentzea; species Lentzea sp. Next base: position 30,662 of record NZ_DASVFL010000335.1, read on the forward strand.
CACATCCACGTCGTCTACCGCGAGGACGCCGCGTGGAACCCCGCCGTGCTGTCGCTGGCGGAAGCGCTGGAGAAGGCCGCGCGGGCCAGCTGACCCGCGCGGTCCTGCTCAGTAGCCCTGAGCGGCGCCGAGCGACTTGTCGCTGCTCAGCAGGAGGTTCGGGCTGGCCCACTGGAACGAGATGCCGCGCCGTTCCGTGCTCTTGCCGCCGCTCTTCTTCGTGTACTCGACGTCGACCTCCCAGTAGAAGCCCGACACCTCGGTCGCCTTGAGAACCTTGGCGTCCTTCATGCCGTTCCAGAAGGTGTCGAAGCCGCTCTTGCCGCCGGGGTAGGCGCCCTGGAAGTTCGCGTTGCCCATGGCCCACGCGTCGTTCGGCGAGTCGGGGGCGGTGTCGAAGTAGTCCTTCAGGAAGTCCTCCATGTCGGAGGGCTGCGGCTGGGTCGTCCACTGACCGGCCTTGCCCGCCGACTTGGGCGGCGTCGACTGCTTGGTGTTGTCGCCGCCCTGGGTCTGCTGGACCGTCGTGTTGGGACCGGCGTTGTTGCCCTTGTCCTCGTCACCGCCGCTCGAGATCATGCTCGCGAACATGATGCCGACGACCGCCGCCGCCACGATGGCGAGCGCGGTGTAGACGGTCGACTTCTTGCTCTTCACCGACGACGCCAGCGACGAGGCGGGCTTCGGGCGCTGCGAGTACTGCGGTGCCGCGGCCGGGCGGCGGTTCGGCGGCGCCGGCTGGTGCTGCGTCGGCACGGCGCGCGGAGGCGTGTGCAGGTCCACGCGCGTCGCGTTGGGCGGCGGCGGGGTCTGCTGGGGCGGCAGGGCCCGCGTGGCGGCCTGCGGCTGCGGCTGGGGCTGCACCGGGGCACCGCGCCACGACGGCGGGTGCGACGGCGCGACCACGGCCGGCGTGAAGGCGGGAGCGGCCTGGCCGTTCGCGACGGCGGCGAGCGCGTCGCGGGCCTCGGCCATCGTCGGCCGGTCCTCCGGCTCCGCGCGCAGCAGGCGCATCAGCAGCGCGGTCAGCGGCCCTGCGTTGCGCGGCGGGTTGACCTTGCCGGACGCGACCTTGTGCAGCAGCGCGATGGTGTTCTCGCTCAGGCCGAACGGCGGCTCGCCCTCGATCGCCGCGTACAGCGTGGAACCGAGGGAGAACACGTCGGACGGCGAGCCGGGGTCGTAGCCCTTGGCGACCTCGGGAGCGAGGTAGGCGGGGGTGCCGGCGAGCATGCCCGTCGCGGTGACGGTGACGTCACCGGTCGCGCGGGAGATGCCGAAGTCGGTGATCTTGACCGTGCCGTCGTCGCCGAGCAGCACGTTGCCGGGCTTGATGTCGCGGTGCACGATGCCCGCGTTGTGCGCGGCGGCCAGCGCCGAGGCGACCTGCATGCCGATCGACGCCACGTCGCGCGGCGGGAGCGTGCCGCGTTCGGACAACACGCCCGAGAGGCTCTTGGACGGCAGGTACTCCATCACCAGCCACGGCTGGCCGTCGTCCTCGGCCACGTCGTAGACGGCCACCGCGTGCGGGTGCTGCAGGCGCGCGGCGATGCGGCCCTCGCGCATGGCGCGGCGCTTCGCCTCGTCGGTGTCGGCTTCGGCGAGTCCGGGCTGCAGGAGCAGCTGCTTGACCGCGACGGTGCGGTGCAGGCGTTCGTCGAGCGCTGTCCAGACGACGCCCATGGCGCCACTGCCGATTCTCTGGCTCAATCGGTAGCGACCAGCGACCAATCGGCCATCGTCGGTCACAGTTGCTCCCCGCTGTGCGGTCACTTGCTCTCTGTTCAACGGCTCATCACACCTCTGGGTTCAGATCACCCAACAGTGCGGGTACCCACCATACGAGACTTCTGCGGAGTAGTGACGGTTAACCCTGAGCTGGCGGCGGCGGAGCGCTGGAGCTCGGTGGTGCCGACGACGGCGGCTTCGTGGTTGTCGTCGTCGTGGTTGTCGTCGTCGTAGTCGTCGTCGTGGTGGTCGTGGTTGTGGTCGTCGTAGTGCTGGACGTCGTTTCGCGCGTCGTCGTTGCCTCGGCCGTGGTGGTGGTCACCTCTGGCTGCGAGACCTGGGTCGTCGTCGGCACCACCGAAGACGAGCTCGGCGGCGGCACTGACGGCGTCTCGCCGTCCTTGGTGAAGACCCCGAGCGCCACCAGCAGACCACCGATGACCAGCAGCAACGCCAGCACGACCGCGGCGATCACCAACGGCCGGTTGTCCTGCTGGTGGCTGCGCGCGGGCGCCATCGGAGGCGCCGTGCGCGGCGGTGAGGTGCGCACCGCGGCCGCCGGACGGACCACGCGGGTTCGTTCGGGTTCCACGAACGTCGTCGGGTCCGGCCCCGCGGGCACCGCCAGGCCGCTGAAGGACGGCGAACGGCCGTGCGCGACGGCGTTGAGCACGTCCCGCGCCTGCGACATCGTCGGCCGGTCGTCCGGCTCGAAGTTGAGCAGGTACAGCAGCGTGTCGGACAGCGGGTGGTCGACGGTCGGCTGGTTGATCCGCCCGGCCGCGACCGCGTGCAGAACACCGAGAGTGTTCTCGCTCACTCCGTAGGGCGGTTCGCCCTCCATCGCGGCGAACAGCGTCGAGCCGAGCGAGTAGACGTCCGAGGCCGGCGTCGGGTCCTGGCCGCGCGCGATCTCCGGCGCGAGGTAGGCGGGCGTGCCGGCGATCAGGCCGGTCTTGGTGACCGTGATGTCGTCCGAGGCCCGCGAGATGCCGAAGTCGGTGATCTTGACGATCCCGTTCTCGGCGATCAGCACGTTGCCGGGCTTCACGTCGCGGTGCACGATCCCCGCCGCGTGCGCCGCGGCCAGCGCCGCCGCGCACTGGGAGCCGATGTGGGCGACCTCGACGGGGTCCATCGGCCCGCCCTCGGCCAGCGCGTCGGCGAGGCTGTAGGACGGCAGGTACTCCATGACCAGGCACGGGACGCCGTCTTCCTCGACGACGTCGTACACGGCGATGGCGTTCGGGTGGTGCAGCTTGGCGGCGATGCGGCCCTCGCGCATGGCGCGCTGGATGGCCTCGTCCTGCTCGGCCTCGTCGAGACCGGGCGCGAGCAGCAACTGCTTGATCGCCACCTCACGGCCGAGGCGCTCGTCGTGGGCGCGCCAGACGATGCCCATCGCGCCGGAGCCGATGCGGTCGAGGAAGCGGTAGCGGTCCGCGATCAGGCGGCCGTCCGAGGTGTCGGACGTCGTCACAGGACCACCCCGGCCTCACACGACAGCGTGACTGCGGCTTCGGCAGCAGGTCCCACGCTCGTGCTCCTCGTGCGGTAGTCAGCGGTCGTCCGGAATCGCCCGCACAGGGTACCTGTCGAGGGCCACCGCTGAGCTACCCGTCGTACGTCAGTTCGTCGGGGTGAAGAAGTCGAAGCCGCCGACGGTGTCGCCCACGGTGTTGAGGACCGGGTCGAGCAGGCCGAGGTCCACGCTCACGTCGACCGGGTTGGTCTGCGTGGGCAGCGCGCTCGAGGCGGGCGGCGTGGTGCTGCTCGGCGGGGTGGCCGCGTTCGACGTGGAGGTCGTCGGCGAGGTCGAGGTCGGCGGCGCGGGCGTCTCGGTCGACGGCGGCGTGCTCGGCTGGCTCGTCTCCGGCGACGTGGACGGCGTGCTCGCGACCGGCGGCGTCTCCGAGGTGGGCTGCTGCTGCGTCGGCTGCTGCTGGGTCTGCTGCGCCGGGCGCTGCGGCTGCTGCGTCTGCACGTACGGCGCGACGCGCGTGGTCGGGTTCGCCGACGACGTCTCGGCTTCCCGCGTCTCGGTCGCGTCGGCCTGCTGCGTCTTGTTCGACGGCAGCTTCACGACGCCGCCCTCGGTGCCGGCGCTCGCGGCACGCGCCTGGGCGCGCTCGTCGAACCGCACCTCGGCCAGCGGGCGCTCGTCCGGCGAGTGCAGCAGCGAGGAGGCGGCGAACGCCATCGACCCGCAGAGCACCACGCCACCGCTGGCCGCGACGGCCAGCTTGCCCACCGTGAAACCGCCCCGCTGCGTGTCGTCGGCCCGGCCCTCGCGGCGCAGCAGCTCGGTGATGTGCAGCTCGCGCATCGGCTGCTTCTTCGGCTTGCCGCCCGGCGTCTTGACCGCCTTGAACTTGACGGTCGGCTCGAACGCCTCGGGGGTGATGTCGTCGGTGATCACCGGGATCTCCACGGTTTCCGCCTCGCGGCGGGCGATCAGCTCGGCGACGGACAGCTGCCCGGTCGACTCAGCCGACCCGTTCAGCCGCCGACGATGGTCCTCAATCGACACCGCTCGTTCACCTTTCCAAGTTCGCGTACGCGCACTGGCGGGAACATGGATACCGAATCGTGACCCGAGATGTAACCCCTTCGGGGGAATTTTCACTGTCCGACCCCCGTTTTCGCGACGAGCGGTCACCGTTCGACTGCGAACGGCGATCCGCTGGGGCGCGACCTACAGCCGGGCCTAACTCCGCTGCGCCGAAAGGACCTCGGTGGCGATGATCCGCGGCTGGGTCGTGTCGGTGAGCCAGAAGAGCTGTTCGATCCGCAGCCAGCTCCCGTTGAGCTCCTGCATCGAGACCACCGCGAGCACCGAGCCGTCCGGCCGGACCGACGTCTGGTCCACGTTCACCGTCTTGATCATTCCCCAGGAGTCGACGAACTCCTGGGGGTTGGCGCCGACGAGGTCGGGGGACAGCAGCTTGGCCGCCGAGCCCGGCTTGGACGTGAGCAGCTCGTAGAACCGCTTCACCACGTCGACCTGCGGCTGGGGGCCGACCGAGACCTCCGGCGTGGTCGGTTCGGGCGTCTGCAGCAGCAGTGCGGACGGCTGCGGCATCGGCGCGGCGGGTGGCGTCCGCGCGACCTGCGGGCGTTCGTCCGGCAGCTGGGCCGACAGGACGTCCGGGCGCAGCGCGCTCGAGCCGGACAGCGCGACGGGCCGCTCGGAGTACGGGATGCCGGAGTTGGCGGGGCGCTGGCTCGCCAGGACCGCCGCGCCCGCGATGGAGCCGACGAGCACGACCGCGCCGGTCAGCAGGCCGAACGCCTTGGCGACGTGGGTCTGCTTCGCGCGCCGGCGGCGGCCGGGGACGACCGGGATGACGGCCGTGGTGGCGGTCATGTTCTCGGTCTCGCCGAGCAGCGACGTGACGAGGGCGTCGGTCGCGGCTTCCTCCTGCGACGGGATGCGCACCGGCTGCTGCTTGAGCAGGTCGGCCACGCTGATCGACCCGGTGCGGGTGTGCCGCCGGCCGGTCGTCGCGGGACGCTGCACTGGTCTCGCCCTCCGTACTGTCCGTGGTCACCTGAAGACGTACCGTGGCCGCATGGGCGGCCGCCAGTCCCTGCCCGGAGTTCATCCGTTCGTGGCGGCCAGCGGTGGTCTGGAATCGCTCAAAGGTGCTACCTACTACGTTCGGTAGCTCCGAGCGCGACCTTGAGGCGCGTCAGCCGCCGGTCTTCAACCGTTCACCGTTGATCAACGGCAGGTCGCCGAGCGTGAAGCTGAGCTCGCGCTTCTCCGTGCTCACCGAGCCGTCCTTCTTCGTCACCTGGAGCAGGCTGACGGTGAGGCCCTTGGCCGGGTCGACGGCGATCTCCTTGACCTCGATCAGCGAGATGTCCGCGAGCCGGCCCTCCAGCAGCGCGCCGGCGTTCGAGCGCACGGTGTCGGTGGTGAGGGCGAGCGCGTTGTCGGCGTTCGTCGCCATCTCGCGGTAGAAGTCCTCGGTCTTCTGGGCGATCTGGGTGCCGTCGACGACCGGGGCCTGCGTGACCGGCACCGTCGTGATGACGGGCGGCGCGGTGCCGGAGGGCCGGGCGCTGGTCGCGGAGGCCTGACCGCTCGGGCCGGGGGTGCGGCCGGGACCCGTGCCCGGCACGGGGGCGCCCTGGCCGGTCCTCGCGGCCGACGGGAGCGTGCCGGTGGCGGACGGGGTGGTGCTGGTGCCGCCCGTGGGCAGCTGGGAGATCAGCGGCACGTCCGACGGGTAGCCGGGCAGGCCGACCGGTTCGGCGTCGGTGTGGCCGCCGACCAGCTTGGCCGCGGCGACGCTCAGGCCGACCAGCACGAGCACCGACGAGACGACGGCGAACCACGCCGCGCGCTTCCAGGTGCGCGGCGGCGTGACCGAGGCGGGCACCATGCCGATGTTGAACTTGCGCAGCCCGTCGGTGTCCTGGAGCGGGTCGATCTCACGGCCGCGGGGCAGCGGGATGCGGTCGCCCCCGGCGACGGGCCGCCCCGGTGGCGGCGCGATCCCGTCGGCGAGACGGTGCTTGCCCGGCAGTTCGTCCATCCCGACACCCCCTCTGCGACGCAACCAGGGTAGGGCCGTCCGGAGGTGTCGAACTCACCAAATGGGGGCGTTCGGGACGAGTGACACTCGATCGTGTGGACTTGTCAGCGGGGCGGGAGTTGCGCTTGACCGCTGTTCAGCTGCTTGCGCGTCTTCTGCACGCCGTTGATGGCGGCCAGACCGCTGCCGCCGGCGATGAGGGCGCCGATCACGTCGGCGCCGACGCTCTCGCCGTTCGTGATCAGCAGGCCGATCGCGGCACCGGCCGTCGTGATGATCGCGGTCTTCCAGCGGTTGCGGACGAACTGCGAGACGGGCGCCCCGGAGAGGCCCTTCTTGTTCGCGGCCGAACCGAGCAAGCCCAGGTATGCGTCGTGCGCCAAGGCGGCGAGCAGGCCGGCGATGGCGATCAGTGCGGCGATGAGGCCCATGCCTCCAGTGTGCCTCCAGATTTTTCCGGTGGACCATCCGTGATCGCCCTGATATCCGATTCGGGTGGACATGTTCTGGCACGACGACTGCCTCGAGCACGACGCCGGCGAGGGCCTGTGGGAGCTGCCGGGCTCCTGGCCGTGGCTGGACGTCGCCGAACCGCACCCGGAGAACGCCGCACGGCTGCGCACGTTCCGGCACGCGTTGACGCACGGACCCGTCGCCGGCCACCTGCGGTGGCACGAGGGGCGGCATGCGTCCGTTGACGAGCTTCTGCTCGTGCACACGGCGGGATACCTCGACTCGTTGCGCGTATCGGAGCGTGTGGCGCTGGAGGTGAACACGGTCGTGGGACCGGAGACGTGGCGTTCGGCGTGCGCGGCGGCGGGGACGGCGTTGGCCGCTCTGGAGTCCGGCGCACCGCTGGCGTACGCGCTCGTGCGGCCGCCGGGCCACCACGCCCAGCCGGACATGGCCGACGGCTACTGCTTCGTGAACAACGCGGCGCTGGTGGCGGAAACCGCGCGGCGGCAAGGGAAGCGGGTCGCCGTCCTGGACTGGGACGTGCACCACGGCAACGGCACGCAGGAGGTGTTCTACGACCGTCAGGACGTGCTGACGATCTCGGTGCACATGCGCCACGGGTCGTGGGGCACGAACCACCCGCAGACGGGCGCACCGTCGGAGGTGGGCGCCAACGGGCGGAACGTGAACATCGAACTGTCACTCGGTGCGGGCGACACGGCGTACCTGCGCGCGCTCGACGAGATCGCGTTCCCCCTGCTGCACGACTTCGCACCTGACCTGCTGGTGTGCGCGTCCGGGTTCGACGGGTCGGCGTTCGACCCCAACGGCCGCCACAACCTCACGGCCGGCGGGTACCGCGAGATCGGACGGCGGGTGGCGTCGTCCGGGACGCGCGTGGTGCTCACCCAGGAGGGCGGCTACCTGCGCGGGTACTCGGCGCTGTGCCTGCACGCGCTGGTCGAGGGCCTGCTGCGGCTGCCGGAGCCGTTGCTCGACGACCCGCTCGCCTACGTGCCGGACGACGTCCAGCTCGTCGACGCGGACCTAGGGCGGGTACGGGAGGCGCTGAGGCCTTTTTGGCCCGGCGTGCTGTGACGCCGGGCCGGAGCTTCCCTACCTGCCGAGCGGGCCGCGGCCCATCTTGAGCAGCGTCAGCGCGAGGTCCTTGCCCTCCGGGCCGAGCGGCTTGTAGCGGTTGAGGACGTCGATCTCGCGGTTGTGCACGATCTTCGTGCCGCCGGCCGCCATGCGCGCGGCGCCGATGATCTTGGAGATCTCGACGCGGCGTTGCACGAGGCGCAGGATCTCGGCGTCCAGGTGGTCGATCTCCTGGCGCAGGTCGTTGATGTCCGGCTCGGTGGTGGTGTCCATCGGTGGTGACCTCTCGACTCTTCGAGCCCTGGCCCGGAAGCAGCGAAGCCCCGGGGTCCGAGGACTCCGGGGCTTCGTGGTGGCTTTGACAGCGCTAGACGACCACGGGAGCCGGAGTCCGGGTCCCGTAGAAAAACTCGAAGTACGTCGCGCGCATGGAGGCAGTGTTGCACAGACCAGCCGCCCGCTGCCAAGCCCTCCTGCCGGTGGACCCACCAGATGGGACGCCCGGCGGGACGCCGGATCGAACACGTGGTCGGGCGGTACGGGATTTGTCGGTGCCGCCCGGTACCGTGGATGAACGATGAGCGCCTTGTTCGACTTGCCCTCAAGTCCCCCCGTTTCCCGCGCGGGCCACCTGCTCGACGACCTGAACCCCGCGCAGCGCCGTGCCGTGGAGCACGCCGGTTCGCCCCTGCTCGTGGTGGCGGGCGCCGGCTCCGGCAAGACGCGCGTCCTCACCAGGCGGATCGCCTACCTGCTCGCGGCGAGGGACGTGCACCCCGGCGAGATCATGGCCATCACGTTCACGAACAAGGCCGCCGCGGAGATGAAGGAGCGCGTCGCCGACATGGTGGGCGCCCGCGCCCGCTCGATGTGGGTGTCGACGTTCCACTCGATGTGCGTCCGCGTCATGCGTCGCGAGGCCAAGACGCTGGGCATGTCGTCGAGCTTCTCGATCTACGACAGCGACGACACGCGGCGCCTCATCACGCTCGTGGCGCGCGACCTCGATCTGGACCCGAAGAAGTACCCGGCCCGCACCCTGGCCGTGCACATCTCGAACCTGAAGAACGAGCTGGTCGACCCCGAGACCGCCACCGCCCAGGCCACGAACGACCTGGAACGCCGCGTGGCCGAGGTCTACACGGTCTACCAGCGTCGCCTGGGCGAGTCGAACTCGCTCGACTTCGACGACCTGATCATGCGGACCGTCGAGCTCCTCCAGTCGTTCCCGGACGTGGCCGAGCACTACCGCCGCCGCTTCCGCCACGTCCTGGTCGACGAGTACCAGGACACCAACCACGCGCAGTACACGCTGGTGCGCGAGCTGGTCGGCAGGCCGGGCGGCGAGATCCCGCCGGCGGAGCTGTGCGTGGTGGGCGACGCGGACCAGTCGATCTACGCCTTCCGCGGCGCCACGATCCGCAACATCGTGGAGTTCGAGCGCGACTACCCGGACGCCACCACGATCCTGCTGGAGCAGAACTACCGCTCCACCCAGAACATCCTCACGGCGGCCAACGCGGTCATCTCCCGCAACCCCAACCGCCGCGACAAGAGCCTGTGGTCCGACCTCGGCGAGGGCGAGAAGATCGTCGGCTACGTCGCCGACAACGAACACGACGAGGCCGCCTTCGTCGCCAACGAGATCGACCGCCTGGTCGACGGTGGCGAGGTCAACAACTCCGAGATCGCCGTCTTCTACCGCACCAACAACCAGTCGCGCGTGTTCGAGGAGATCTTCATCCGCCTCGGCCTCCCGTATCGCGTGGTGGGCGGCGTCCGCTTCTACGAGCGCCGGGAGGTCCGCGACGCCCTGGCCTACCTCCGCACCCTGGCCAACCCGGACGACACGGTCTCCCTGCGCCGAATCCTGAACGTCCCGAAGCGCGGCATCGGCGAACGAGCGGAGGCCTGCGTCTCCGCCTACGCCGAACGAGAGCGCATCAGCTTCGCCGCGGCCCTGCGCGACCTGGACAAGGTCCCGATGCTGAACCCGCGCTCCCGCAACGCGATCGCGGGCTTCGTGGAGATGATGGACGAGCTGGGCGACATGGTCGCCCGCGAGGACGACGTGGCCGACATCCTCGAAGCGGTCCTGGAGAAGTCCGGCTACCGCTCCGAACTGGAAGCCAGCGAGGACCCCCAGGACCACACGAGGATCGAGAACCTCAACGAGCTGGTGACGGTCGCCCGCGAGTTCACCGAACTGGAGCTCCCGGAGGGCGCGGAACCGATCCCGTCCCTCCCGGCCTTCCTGGAACGCGTCTCCCTGGTGGCAGACGCGGACTCGATCCCGGACGCGGAGTCCGACGGCGTGGTCACCCTGATGACCATCCACACGGCCAAGGGCCTCGAATACCCGGTCGTCTTCAGCACGGGCTGGGAAGACGGCGTCTTCCCGCACATGCGAGCCCTGGGCGACCCTGCAGAACTGGCAGAAGAACGCCGCCTGGCCTACGTGGGCATCACCAGGGCCCAACGCCGCCTCTACCTGTCGAGGGCCCTGGTCCGCTCAGCCTGGGGCCAGCCCTCAGCCAACCCGGCCTCCCGCTTCCTCGGCGAGATCCCGGAAGACCTGATCGACTGGCGACGGGTGGAACCCTCCCGCTCATCCCCAGCGACAGCCACAACCTGGGGCCGCTCAGCCTCAGGCGGCATAGCCTCCCGAGGCCTCAGCCGCCCAGCGCCAGGCAAACAGGGCTGGAAGGACGCCCCGGCCCTGAAGCTGGAAGTGGGCGACAGGGTGACCCACGACAAGTACGGCCTGGGCAGAGTGGTGGCAGTGGACGGCGCGGGCCTGAGGGCAACCGCAACGATCGACTTCGGCGGCTCCGGCACAGTCCGCCTGATGCTGATCGGCAGCGTCCCCATGACGAAAATCTGACACCCACACGCAAAGCCGAAGGCGAGCCCAAGGCGCATGCCGAAGGCGCGCCACGCGAAGGCGAAGCCGAGCCGCCTTGTCCTGAAACGGAGGTTCCGGTGGGGTCCCGTCACGAGTCGTGCCTGATGCTCTTGCCGCGCCCGAGGGGTCAGGTCAAGTCGACACGCTTTTCGTCGACTTG
>NZ_DASVFL010000336.1:0-26256 GCF_036380075.1 Lentzea sp.
GGGTCCACGATCGTCGTGACGGTCACCACGCCGAGCGAGGCGCGGCAGGCCCAGCAGATCGGCGCGGACGTCGTGTGCGTGCAGGGCGTGGACGCGGGCGGCCACCGCGGCACGTTCACCGACGACGGCATCTCACCCGGCGGCGGCGAGCTGTACGGCACGCTCGCGGCCATCCGGCTCGTGAAGAACACCGTCGACCTGCCCGTGATCGCGACCGGCGGGCTCGTCACCGGCGCCGACGTGGCCGCCGTGCTGGCCGCCGGTGCCGTCGCCGCACAGCTCGGCACCGCGTTCCTCAGCAGCCCGGAGGCCGGAACCGCTGCGGTGCAACGGAAGGCGCTCGCCGAAGGTGGCCGGCGCACCGCGCTCACCCGCGCATTCAGCGGACGTCCCGCCCGCGGTCTCGTGAACCGCTTCCTGGTCGAGAACAGCGCCCACGCGCCCGCCGCCTACCCGAACGTGCACCACCTCACCCGGCCGGTGCGCGCGACCGGTGAGCTGGAGGTCATGTCGCTGTGGGCGGGCACGACGTACGCGCTCGCGACCGCGGAACCGGCCGGCGAGGTCGTGCGGCGGATCGGCGCCGAGCTGGACGAGGCGGTCAGATCCCTGGCAGAGCGCTTCGGGCGCGGCTAAGAAGGAGAGCGTGACCTCGCTCTCGGATGAGACGTTCCAGGCGATGATGGACTGGAACCCGATGTTCGCCACCCTCGTCGGCGTCCCCGGCTGGGACGACAGGCTCGAAGACCACAGCCACGAAGGCCATCAGGAGCTGCGCGGGCGGCTGACGGACGTCCTGGCCCGGCTGGACACCAGCGACGAGGACCCGGTGTCGCGGGACGTGATCCGGCACCAGGCCGAGTCGATCATCACCATGGTCGACGCCCGCCTGGTGGAGCACAGCGTCGCCAGGGGACTGAACTCCCCGGTCACGCTCCTGCTCCGCAACGCCTCCCAGATCGACTTCTCGCAGCGCGTCCACGGCGTCCCGCGCTTCCTCGAGCAGGTGGCGGCGCGGCTGACCGACACCGATCGCCGGCCGTTGCGCCGGCACGTGGAGAGCGGCGCGGCGCACGTCGAACGGTTCCTCGCCTCGCCGCGCCAGGAGTGGGAGGGCGACGCCGACGTGCGTCCCGCGTTCGCGCGGTACCGCGAGACGCTGCTGGGCCTTCCCGCCCGCGACGACGAGCACGCGGGCCTGTGCTGGCTGCCCGAGGGCGAGGAGAACTACCGCCGACTCGTCCGCGACTACACCACCGCGTCCTACACGCCCGCCGAGCTGCACCAGCTCGGGCTCGACCTGATCGCCGGCCTGCGCGAGGAGTACGCGGAGATCGGCTCGCGGCTGTGGGGCACTTCGGACGTGCAGGAGATCTTCCGCCGGTTGCGCACGGAACTGTTGTGGGACAACGAGAACGACATGCTCGTCAGTGCCGAGCAGGCTGTCGTCAGGGCGAACGCCGAGGCGCCGAAGTGGTTCGGGCGGCTGCCGGAGGCGCGCTGCGAGGTGCGGTTCGTGCCGGAGCAAGACCGCGCCAACGCGCCGTTCGCGTACTACGTGGACGCGGCGCTCGACGGCTCCCGGCCCGGCGTGTACTTCCTGAACCCGTTCGACGCCACCGACCGCAGCCGCACGCTGTCCGAGGTGACGGCGTTCCACGAAGCCGTTCCCGGGCACCACTTCCAGATCTCGATCGCCGCCGAGACCGAGCTGCCGAACGTGCGGAAGTTCGCGTTCATCGACGCCTACCTCGAAGGCTGGGGGCTCTACACCGAGCGCCTGGCGGACGAGATGGGGCTCTACTCCTCGGACGAGGCGCGCCTGGGCATGCTGGGCCTCGACGCGATGCGCGCGGGCCGGCTGGTGGTCGACACGGGCCTGCACGCGCTCGGCTGGTCGCGGCAGCAGGCCGTCGACTACCTGCGCGAGCACACCGTGATGGACCCTTCGGAGATCGACTCCGAGATCGACCGGTACATCGAGACGCCGGGGCAGGCCCTCGCGTACATGGTGGGGCGCCTGGAGATCCTGCGGATCCGGGCCGGCGCCGAGAAGGCGCTGGGGCGCGACTTCGACATCCGGGCGTTTCACGACCTGGTGCTGGAGAACGGCATCGTACCGTTGTCCACGTTGGGTGATCTTGTCTCCGACTGGTCCGGGAGGGCCTGATGTCACTTGCCGATGAGATGTTCTCCGCGCTCATGGACCACTCGCCGTTGTCCGCCTCGATGCTCGGGGTGCCGGGCTGGGAGGACCGGCTGGAGGAGCTGAGCGCCGACAGCGAGCGGACCGTGCGCGACCGGCTCGCCGGCATCCTCGACAAGGCGGAGACCGACACCTCCGAGGACCCCGTCACGCTCGCGGTGATCCGCCAGCAGGGCAGGGCGATCGTCGACCGCATCGACGCGCGGCTGGTCGAGCACACCGTCGCGACGATGAGCGCGCCGGTGAACGGCCTGCTCATGATCTCGTCGAAGATCGACGTCTCCCAGCGGCTCGGCCTGTTCCCGCGCTACATCGCGCAGGCGGGCGACCGGGTCCGCGACTCCGACCGCCGGCCGTTGCGCCGTCACCTGGAGACCGGTGTGCAGCGCATGGACGCCTTCCTGGCCCAGCCGGTGCAGGAGTGGGAGGGCGGGCACTCGGACGGGATCCGCGCCGCCGTCGCCGGGTTCCGCGACGTGCTGGCGTCGGTCGAGGACGGCCGCGACGACGAGCACGCGGGCCTGTGCTGGCTGCCCGACGGCGAGCGCAACTACGCGAACCTGGTCCGCAACTACACCACGACCTCCCGCACGCCCGACGAGCTGCACCGGCTGGGGCTCGACGTCATCGCCTCACTGCGCGAGGAGTACGCCGAGATCGGCTCGCGGCTGTGGGGCACGAAGGACGTGCCGGAGATCTTCCGCCGGTTGCGCACGGAACTGCTGTGGGAGAGCGAGGAGCAGATGATCGCGAGCGCGGTCGAGGCGATCGCGCGCGCCGAGGCCGAGGCGCCGAAGTGGTTCGGGCGCATGCCGGGCGTCGGCTGCCAGGTGCTCGCCGTGCCCGCGCAGGAGCAGCGGACGTCGGCGATCGCGTTCTACCAGCCCGCGCCTGCCGACCGCAGCCGTCCCGGCACGTACTGGCTCAACCCGTTGGGCGCCACCGAACGCAGCCGCACGCTGTCCGAGGTGACCGCGTTCCACGAGGCCGTGCCGGGCCACCACTACCAGTTCACGATCGCCGCCGAGACCGAACTGCCGAACATGCGCAAGTACGCGTTCATCGAGGCGTACCTGGAAGGCTGGGGCCTCTACACCGAGCGCCTCGCGGACGAGATGGGCCTTTACTCCTCCGACGAGCAGCGCCTCGGCATGCTCGGCCTCGACGCGATGCGCGCCAGCCGGCTCGTCGTCGACACCGGCCTGCACGCGTTCGGCTGGTCGCGGCAGAAGGCCGTCGACTACCTGCGCGACAACACGGTCATGACCGAGCCGGAGATCCACTCCGAGATCGACCGGTACATCGAGACGCCCGGTCAGGCGCTCGCGTACATGGTGGGGCGCCTGGAGATCCAGCGCGTCCGGGCCGAGGCGGAGGCGAGGATGGGCGACAGGTTCGACGTCCGCGCGTTCCACGACCTGGTGGTGGGGAGCGGCGCGGTGCCGCTCTCCACCCTCGACGACATCGTCACCGCTTGGTCGGGCGCTCCAGGACGGAGTGCTTCTTCGAGTAGGTGAAGTAGATGACCAGGCCGATCACGAACCAGACGGCGAACCGCAGCCAGGTCTCCGGGTTGAGGAACGTGATCAGCCAGAGCGAGAAGAGCACGCCGACCACCGGCACGACGGGCATGCCGGGCGTCCGGAACGTGCGCGGCAGGTCGGGCTGCTTGTAGCGCAGCACGATCACGGCGACGCAGACCACGACGAACGCCAGCAGGATGCCGATGTTCGTGAGCTCGGCGGCCTCGGCGATCGGCAGGAACCCGGCGATGGCCGCGGAGGCGGTGCCCAGCACCCAGGTGATGCGCGACGGGACGCGCTTCACCGGGTGCGTCTTCGCGAACCACGGCGGCAGCAGCCCGTCGCGGCTCATCGAGTACCCGACGCGGGCCGCGCCCAGCAGGAACGTGAACAGCACCGTCGTGATGCCGAGGATCGCGCCGACGCTGATGACGATGCCGAGCGCGGGCAGGCCGACGTCGGCGAACGCCGTGGCGAAGGCGGACTCCGCGTCGACGTCCTTGTAGTTCACCATTCCCGTGAGCACCAGGCAGGCCAGCACGTACAGGACCATCGACACCGCGAGCGAGTAGATGATGGCCTTGGGCATGTGCTTCTGGGAGTCCTTCGACTCCTCGGCCGCGGTCGACATGGCGTCGTAGCCGAACACCGCGAAGAACACCGTCGCCGCACCCGTGAGGGCACCCGAGATGCCGAACGGGAAGAACGGGTTGTAGTTGTCGGTGTCGATGTGGAACGCGCCGACGACGACGACCAGTGCGACGACCGCGACCTTCAGGTACACCAACGTGGTCTCGAACCGCGCCGCGTTCTTCATGCCCGTGTTCAGCACGTACGCGATCAGCAGGCACAGCAGGACCGCGAACAGGTTCACCTTGTACGAGCCCGGGGCGACGTCACCGGTCTCCGTGCCCGGCGCGCCCAGCATCCACTGCGGTAGGTGGATGTTCAGCAGTGACAGCAGTTCGGTGAAGTAGCCCGAGATGCCGATCGCGACCACCGCCACGATCGCGGTGTACTCGAGCAGCAGGTCCCAGCCGATGAACCAGCCGACGATCTCGCCCAGCACCGCGTAGCCGTAGGTGTAGGCGCTGCCCGCCTTGGGGATCAGGCCCGCGAACTCGGCGTACGAGAACGCCGCCGCGGCGCTCGCGATGCCCGCGACGAGGAACGAGACCAGCACGGCCGGGCCCGCGGTCTTGTTCGCGACGGCGCCCGCGAGCGAGAAGATGCCGGCGCCGATGATGCCGCCGATGCCGATCGCCGTGAGCTGCCACAGGCCCAGTGTCCTGGTGAGCCCGTCGCCGGTGTCCTCGGCGATCTGGTCGATGGGCTTGCGCCGGAAAACGCCCTGCGTGGTCATGAGGTCACTGTCACGCGGTTCGGCCGCGCCCGCTGACCGGCAGGGCGTTTTGCGCCTTTTTGCTACCGCGTGAAGACGATCTTGCCGGCGGTCTCGCCGTCGAGCATCGACCGGAACCCCTGCTCGGCGTCCTCGAACTTCAGCTCCGCGCCGATCTGCGGCTTGAGGCCGTTGGTCGCGCAGAACCGCAGCAGGTCGCCCAGCTCCTCGCGCGTGCCCATGGTCGAGCCGACGACCCGCAGCTGGAGGAAGAACAGCCGCTGCAGCTCGGCCGCGGACGCGTCGCCGGACGTCGCGCCGGAGATCACCACGATGCCGCCGGGCTTCAGCGCCTTCATCGAGTGCGACCAGGTGGCCTTGCCGACGGTCTCGAACACCGCGTCGACCCGTTCGGGCAGGCGCGCGCCGGACTCGAAGGTGGCGTGCGCGCCCAGCGACTCGGCGAGCGCGCGCTTCTCCTCGGTGCGGCCGGTGACCCAGATGCGGAACCCGGCGGCACGGCCCAGCTGGATCAGCGCGGTCGACACACCACCCGACGCGCCCTGCACGAGCATCGTCTGGCCGGGGCGCAGGCCGGACTTCACGAACAGCATCCGGTACGCCGTCAGCCACGCCGTGCCCATGCACGCGGCCTCGGCGAACGACAGGTCCGCGGGCTTGGGCAGCGCGTTGCGGGCGGGCACCACGACGTGGTCGGCGAACGTGCCCTGGTGCTTCTCGGTGAGCAGCGTGCGCTTCGGGTCGAGCGTCTCGTCGCCGTCCCAGCCCGGGTCGCCGATGACGGAGTGCAGCACCACCTCGGTGCCGTCGTCGAGGACGCCCGCGCCGTCGCAGCCCAGGATCATCGGGAACTGCTCGGGCTTGATGCCGACACCGCGCAGCGTCCACAGGTCGTGCATGTTGAGGCTGGCCGCCCTGACGGCGACGCGCACCCACCCGGCGGGCACCTCGGGCTCGGGGCGCTCGCCGACGCGGAGCGAGGCCAGCGGGTTCTCAGGACCGGGTTCTGCTGCGTAAACGGCGAACATGGTTCGCAACATACCCACCTGGATCGTGGCCAAATGCCGTGACACCGGTCACGGGACTACAGTCGGGCAGGTGGACTGGCTGGTGCAGTGGTGGGACGGGGTCGAGCTGTGGCTGGTGCAGCTGCCCGTCGCCGTGCAGTTCCCCGTCGTGATGATCGTGGTGTTGCCGCTCTGCCTGGGCGTGGCGCGGCTGATCGACCGCGTGGCCGACTGGGGCGCCAAGAACCCGGCCTCGGTGCCTGACGCCGAGCCCGAACCCGAGCCCGAACCGGAGAAGGTCGCCGCGTGAGTCCTGGTCGTCGCCTGACCGTCGCACTGGTCGGGCTCGTCGCTCTTGTCGTCATCGGGTGGTTCGTCAAGGACGGCACCACCGCGACGCCGCCCGAGAACGCGAAACCGTCCGCCTCCAGCAGTGCCGCCGCCGGTGCCGTCCCCGGCGCGAAGTCCGGCATGGACGTCCAGGCGCTGTCGAAGCTGCCGGCCGAGGCCGTGAAGACGTGGAAGCTGATCGAGGCGAACGGGCCGTTCCCGTACCCGCGCAACGACGGCGTGACGTTCGAGAACCGCGAGAAGCGGCTGCCGCAGCAGAAGTCCGGGTACTACAAGGAGTACACCGTGCCGACGCCCGGCAGTCCCGACCGCGGCGCGCGACGGCTCGTCACCGGCTCGGAGAAAGAAGTCTTCTACACCGGCGACCACTATTCGTCGTTCGTCGTGGTGGACGTGAAGAAATGAAACGGCACATTCTCGTTTCGGAGAAGAAGGCGGCGATCGCGGCCATTGCGAAAGCCCTCGACTTTCCCTCCTGGTTCGGGCAGAACCTCGACGCGCTGCACGACAGCCTGACCGACCTCTCGTGGCTGCCCGAGGGCGAGTACGTCCTGGTCGTGCCCGCTGACCTGGACCCGGACGTCGCGGAGGTCCTGCGCGACGCCGTCAGGGCCACCGCTGAACCGGGTGACCGGAAACTGCGCGTCATTCGCACGGAAAGGTGAACGGCGCTGCGGCATTGTCGTCCGGAGTGGACAGTGCAGCCCCATGGGAACGCTTTTCCGCCGTCTGAGCCACGCGCTCGGCGTCGTTGTCGTCGCAGGAGTGCTGTGCCCGGCCGTCTCGTTCGCCGGTGACCCCGACTGCTCGCAGGAACAGGGCTTCACGCCGTTCGACACCGCCGACGGCGACAACCCCGTGACGATGCAGACCGGCCGGGTGGTCGAGCTGCGCGCGTCGAACAAGTCCAAGTGCGCGTGGGGGCGCATCTCGTCCGGCACGCCCGGCGAGGAGATCTGGACCGACCGCAAGGACCCCTCGGCCGACGGGCACGAGGGGTTCCTCGGGTACACCAGGATCGACTCTGGCAGCGCGAAGTTCACCGACGCGTTCAAGAACGACGGCAGGATCATGCGCGCCTGCGGGTCGTCGCAGGGCGTGATCGAGTGCACCGGCTGGTTCTAGCCCTCCGCGGGCACCCAGGACGGCTTGCGCTTCTCCCGGAACGCCGTGATGCCCTCCTGGCCCTCGGGACCCCCGAAGTGCTGCGCCGAGAGCTTGAGCATGTCCGCGAAGACCTCGCCGAGGTTCGTGGACCGCTCCTGCTGGAGCATCTCCTTGGTGGCCGCGAGCGCGTTCGGCGCGCCGAGCGCGAGCATGTCGGTGTAGCGGCGGACCTCGGCGTCGACGCCGTCCACCGGCACGGCGGAGTTGAGCAGGCCGATCTGCACGGCCCGCTGCGCGTCGAACGCCTCACCGGTGAGGAACAGCTCGTGCGCCTGGCGGGGGAGCAGGCGCGGCAGCACGGTCACCGAGATGACCGCGGGCACGACACCGATCCGGACCTCGCTGAACGCGAACGTGGCCTCGTTCGCGGCGACGGCGATGTCGCACGCCGCGACGATGCCGACGCCGCCCGCGCGGGCCGGCCCCTTGAGCGCGGCGACGACCGGCTTGGGGCTGGTCCAGAGCTGTTCGAGGATCGCGGGGAACTCGTTGACGCCCTGGTCTCCCGCGCTCGCGCCGGCGGCCTCCTTGAGGTCCATGCCGGAGCAGAACACGGTGCCCGTGTGGGTCAGCACGACCACCCGCACCTCGTCGTCGCCCGCGGCCGCGGTCAGGTGCTCGCGGAGCTCCCGGCGCAGCTGTGACGACAGGGCGTTGCGGTTGTGGGGGGAGTCCAGCGTGATCGTCGCGATGCCACGCCGCACCTCGTAGTGGACCAGCTCGTCTGCCATGCCGCTGACCCTATCCGTTCGCGATGGACGTCCAGCAGCTGTGGGGAAACCGCGCCGGTGCGCAGGTCACGAGGACCTGCGCACCGCATGCGGTCGCTGTCTGGTGCCCGGCAGGGGTGGGGCAGCAGTCAGCCGATGGTCGTGGTCGTCAGGACGGGACTGGGGTCCGGGTAGCCCTTCGCGGCGGCGTTGACCGGGAAGCCGATGACGCTGACCACGGCGGTGAAGGTGAGACCGGGAGCGTCGTAGCTGGTGCCGCCCAGCTTCGTGGCGATCGAGCCGCCGGTGCCCGCGGTCAGGTTGATCGTGACGGTCGGCAGCTCGAAGCTCGCGCCGCCCTTGATCGGGCCGGGCACGTTCAGCACGACGTCGCTGCCGGACAGACCGATCGTCGGCGTGCCACCGAGTCCGGCGCCACCGGACAGGCTCGCGGACCTGAACGACGAGTTCGCGGGCACCGGCAGCTTGAGCGCGAGGCCCTTGATCTCGCGGACCTGACGGCCGCCCGCCTCGGCCGGGACGGTGTTGGGCGCGGGGTCGATGGTGACCGCGAGGGTGCCGCCGGCCGCGACGCTCGCCGGTGCCGACGCGTCGACGCCCTGGTCGAGGGTGAAGTCCGTCGTCTGCCCGACGGCGCTCGCCCGGAGCTTGTAGGTGATGGTCTGCGGAGCGGCTGCTGACGCGTTGGTGGCGAACATCAGCATCGGTACGAGTAGCAGGGACCCGATTCCGGCTAGCTTCATGGCCTCTCCCCGTTGAGTGGACGAGGGACATTCCCAGCGCGCGGCGTAGTCACCTGACTACTCATGAGTAGGTTTCACGTCAACGGTTCACGGTGCACATCGCCCGATCGGACCTGCGGACTCGATCTCGTGGCGGTGATCGGAAGTGGCGCCGGCGGGTCAGTGCCGGGTCTCGTTGGCCAGGGCGCCGACGGCGGACACCACGAAACCCGCGAAGAAGAGCCCGAAACCCAGCCCGAGGTTCAGGCCTTCGAAGCTGGGCGGCGTGAACCGCCCCGGCTCGATGGCAGTGGGGAATGCCGATGTGAACGCGTCCAGCGTGGTCACGAAGCCGTACCCGAGGACTCCGAAACCCGCGATCGCGAGCAGCACGCCCACCCACACCGTCACCTTGATCCACAACGGCGCCCCGGACAGCGATCGGCCGCTGTAACGGTTTCTTCGATGCTTGTCGCGCACGTTGCCCCCCCGGTGTCGTTGTGCAGTTGGTACCACGCGTCGACACGGCGCCGGTGCGGTTCGGCGGACTTCGCGGCGGCGGAGTTGGGGTGCGCGACGGTTGGGATCAAATGTGCTAGGCTGTGCCCATAGCCTCTGCCACTAGGTGGAGGAAGTGAGCCCAGGTGCGCTTCCGGACGGTTGCTGCCTGGGCTTCGCGCTGTTCAGGGCTCGACACGCGTGACGACCGGCCCGATTCGCCGCACCCAGTCACCACCGGCACCCAGACACCAGGCGACGGCGTCGCTGACCCACAGCGCCGGCTCTGCGGACGACTGGATGTGCTCGTAGACGATGCCCGCATCGCGCGCCTTCGTCCGAGCGAGCACCACGCGGTCGCGTCCGTTGCTCGCGTGGTCACGGGAGTCGAGGACGAGCCGGGTCACGCCGCGCTCGACCGCCTGCACCACCAGTCGTTCCAGCAGAACGCCGCGAGCCCGGTCGCCTTTCTCGCTGCTCGACACCACGAGGACCTCGAACGACCGCTCGACGATGCGCGACACGATGAACTTGCGGCGGCTGTCCTTCTCGGACTTGAAGTGGACTCGTCGCTCGCCGGGCAGCAGCAGCCCCCGCATCAGGGATCGGGTCGAGTGCAGCGCGGCGGGAGCGACGAGCGTCGCGGCGAGCAGGTGGCCGGCGCGTTCGGTCTCGTCGACGAACATGTGCATCCGAACAGGATCCCAGGCAGCCCCGGCAACTCCTGTTCCGGTGATGCTGAAAGCGAAACCCGGCCGGTGAACGGCTCAGGCCGCCACGACCTGCCGAGCCACCGCCTCGTCGTACCGGTCCAGCACGAGCTGCGCGACCTCGACGTCGTCCCCCAACGGCCGCGCCACCACGGCGTCCCCCGCCAGCGAGGCGATCTTGTCCGGCAGCAGTCCCGGTGCGAGGAACCAGGAGGCGACGGCGATCCGCGTGGCGCCCCCGTCCCGCAGCTTCCGCACCGCCTCGGGCACCGTGGGCGAGGCGATCGAGGCGAAGGCCGCCTCCACGCCCGCCCAGCCCGACTCGCGGGCCCACCGCCGGGCCACCCGCGCCACGGCCTCGTTCGCGGGAGCGTGCGACGAGCCGGCGCCGGCCAGCACGACGCCCAGAGACCTGTCCCCGAACGAGATCCCTGCCTCGGCCAGCCGCCGCAACGCGGCCGACTCCAACCGGGGATCAGGTCCCAGCACCGGAGTCACGACCGCGGGAACCCGGGACTCCGCGACGGCGGCCGGAACGTCGACTCGGGCGTGGTAAGCCTTGCCCAGCAACAGGGGCACGACCACCGACGGTCCGCGCAGCACGTCGCCGAGCCGGGGCGCGCACAGGTCCAGGAAGCACCCGCGCACGTCCAGCTCCGGCCGCAGCGACCGGACCACGTCCAGCAGGGCGTGGATCGACGCGGCCGACCGCGGGTCGCGGCTGCCGTGCGCGACGGCGACGAGGGGGATCACAACGCCCCCGTCAGGCCGCGCGCCCGCAGCACCGCCCGCTCCAGCGGGCGGAACAGCAGCAGCTCGATCCCGATGCCCACCAGCAGGATCAGGAAGATCGCCGCGATCACCATGTTGATGTCGTTCAACGACGAGCCGTTGTGCAGGTACTGGCCGAGGCCGACACCCAGCTGGGGCGAGGTCGCGATGATCTCCGCGGCCATCAGCGAGCGCCACGAGAACGCCCAGCCCTGCTTCAGCCCCGCCAGGTAGCCGGGCAGCGCGGCCGGCAGCAGGATGTGCCGGGCGGAGGCCAGGCGGCCGGCGCCGAGGGCGCGGCCGACGCGCGGCAGCAGTGGCGGGATCTGGTCGATGCCCGCCACCAGGCCGTTCGCGATCGACGGCACGGAACCCATCAGCACCACGAAGTAGATCGTCGACGGCGTCACGCCGAACCACAGGATCGCGGCCGGCACCCAGGCGACGGACGGCAGCGACTGCAGGCCGGTCAGCAACGACCCGATCGCCGCGCGCACCACCCGCACCTTGGCGACGAGCAACCCCAGCGGCGTCGCGATCAGCACCGCCGCGAGGAACCCGAGCACGGCGCGGTGCAGCGACGTCCACAGGATGCCGAACGCCTCGCCCGTGGAGATCGAGCGGACGAGCTCGTTCCACACGTTGACCGGCGCGGGCAGCTGGAACTCCGGCAGCAGCGCCGAGGCCCACAACCCCTGCCACACGCCCAGGAGCAGCGCGAAGGCGATGAGCGGCGGCACGCCCGTCTTCAGGAACCGGCGCCACACCGGCGGTTTCTGCGTCTCGACCGGGACGTCGAGGGCGTCGAGGCCCGCGCCGACCTTGTCGAGCGTGTCAGGAGGCGTGGCCACTGATGACCTCTCGCAGGTGTGTGTTGATCTCGTCGAGGACGGTGTCGGACGAGTCCGTCACGTCCCACTCGCGCACGACGCGGCCGGGGCGCGAGGACAGCAGCACGACGCGCTGGCCGAGGCGCACGGCCTCGCGGACGTCGTGCGTCACGAAGATGATCGCTGTATTGGTCGTCTCCCACACGCGCAGCAGCTCGCTCTGCAGCACGTCGCGCGTGATGGCGTCCAGCGCGGCGAAGGGCTCGTCCATCAGCAGGAGCGCCGGGGCGCCGTCCGCGGAGACGGTGGTGGACGCCAGCGCGCGGGCCAGTGCCACGCGCTGGCGCATGCCGCCGGACAGCTCGTGCGGACGCTTGTCCGCGACGTCGCCCAGCCGCACCAGGTCGAGCAGCTCCAGCGCGCGGCGCTTGCGCGCCAGGCGGCCGACACCGGCGAAGCGCAGCGCCAGCTCGACGTTGCGGGCCGCGGTGAGCCACGGCATCAGCGCGGGCTCCTGGAACATCACGGCCGGGCGCGACGTGTTGATCGTCAACGCGCCGGCCGTCGCGCCGTCGAGGCCCGCGACGATGTTGAGCAACGTGCTCTTGCCGCAGCCGGACGCGCCGAGGAGGCACACGAACTCACCGGGCTTGACCTTGAGGTCGACCCCGTCGAGCGCTACCACGGCGGAGCTGCCGTGGCCGAAAACCTTGCGGACCCCGGCCAGTTCGACGGCAGTATCCACAGTGGACTGGAAAGTGGTCTCGAGCGTGGCGGTCATGGTCGTGTGCCTTCCCTCGGCGTCGAAGACTTACTTCTTGTCCAGTCCGGCTGCCTGCACCTGCGGCTTGCCCTGCGCCTGCAGGACCTTGTTCAGCAGCGTGAAGTCGGCGTAGCCGGCGACGTTCGCGGCCTCCTTCGCCACACCGGCGGTCACGGCGTCCTTCGCGAGCTGCGGGAAGTGCTTGGCCTGCGCGTCGGTGGTCAGCTCGATGTTGTCCCACGCGGCGTCGAGGATCTTGTCGCCGAGCTTCTTGGACGTGAGCTTCTCCAGGTGGGCGTTCGCGGCCTTCTTCGCCTCGTCGGAGTTCGCCTTCGCCCAGTCGATGGCGGCGACGTGGCCCTTCAGCACTGCCTCGACGGTCTCGGGGTGCTCCTGGAGGAACTTCGTCCGCACGATGACGACGGTGGTCGGGAACGCCCCACCCTCCCACAGCGTCTTCTCGTCGAGCAGCACCTTGCCGCCGCCCTCGTTGACGATGCGCGCCGACCACGGCTGCGGCGCCCACGCGGCCTGGATGTCGCCCTTCTTGAACAGGTCGAGCGACGCGGCGTTCTCCACGTTCTGCACGGTGACCTGGCCGGTGAGGTTCTTCTCCGCCAGGTACTTCTTCAACGACACGTCCTGCGTGTTCGCGAGCTGCGGCGTGGCGACGACCTTGCCCTTGAGGTCCTCGATCGAGTTGATCTCGGGCTTCACCACGAGCTGCGCGCCGCCGGACGTCGCGCCGGCGATGAGCTTCACCGCCTCGCCCTTGGACTTGGCGTAGGCGTTGATCGCCGGGCCGGAGCCGATGTAGGCGATGTCGAGGGACTCGCCCAGCAGGGCGTTGACCTCGTCGGGACCCGCGTTGAACGTCTGCGTCGTCAGCTTGGTGCTGCCCAGCTCCTTGACGTACAGACCCTTCTCGACGCCGATCAGCGCGGCGGCGTGGGTGATGTTCGGGAAGTACCCGAGGCGGACCTCGGCGGCTGCGCCCTTGGACTCGGCGGCGGGAGTCTCGGAGGTTCCGGCGCGGCTGCAACCGGAGATGGCTGTCAGTGCGATCAGTGCGACGGCAAGGGCGGGCTTGAGGTTCACGGGGTTTCAGGCCTTTCAGGGACCGGGGGACACAAGGGCGTGGTTGTCGGGGGCAGCGGTGCTGCCCCCGGTACAGCTCTCCACGCCGTTCTCGAGCAGCGGCAGCGGAGCCCCGACCAGTCCGGCGGCGAGCGTGGAACCGTCACTCGCGTCGATCACCAGGAAGGACCCGGTGCGCCGGCTGAAGCTGTAGTCGTCCAGCGGTACTTCCTCCGCGAGGCGCAGCGCCACGCGGCCGATCTCGTTGAGCTCCAGCGAGGCAGGTCCGTCCACACTGGACAGCGTCTGCTCGTCGAAGCGGTCGCGCAGCTCGGTGACCACCGCCTGCACGGTGCGCGTCCCGTGCTTGACGAGGACTCGTGCGCCGGGGCGCAGGGGCTTCTCCGCGAGCCAGCACAGGGTGGCGTCCAACTCGTCGGTGACCTTGGGCTCGTTGCCCGCCACCGAGATCAGGTCGCCCCGGGAGATGTCGATGTCGTCCGCCAGCAGCAGCGTCACGGACTGGCCGGCCGCCGCCTCCGCCAGTTCGCCGTCCGCCGTGTCGATCTTCGTCACCGTCGAGCGACGGCCCGACGGCAGCACGACGACCTCGTCGCCCGGCTTCACCGTGCCCGCCGCGACCAGACCGGCGTAGCCCCGGTAGTCGGGGAACTCGGCCGTGCGCGGCCGGATCACGTACTGCACCGGGAACCGGAACGGCGCGTCGTGCGGGTCGGCCTCGACCGGCACCGTCTCCAGGTGTTCCAGCAGGGTCGGGCCGGAGTACCAGGGCGTGTTCGCCGACTTGTCCACGACGTTGTCGCCCGCCAAGGCCGAGACGGGGATCTCGACGACCGAGTCCTCGGTGTAGCCCAGGGCCGTGGCGTGCGCCGTGAACTCCTTGGCGATGCGGGAGAACGTCACCTCGTCGTAGCCCACGAGATCGATCTTGTTGACTGCCAGCACGAGCCTCGGCACGCCCAGCAGCGCCAGCACCGCGGCGTGGCGGCGGGTCTGCTCGATGACGCCCTTGCGCGCGTCGACGAGAAGCACCGCGAGCTGCGCGGTGGAGGCCCCGGTGACCGTGTTGCGGGTGTACTGGACGTGACCGGGGGTGTCCGCGAGCACGAACGACCGCTTCGGCGTCGCGAAGTACCGGTAGGCGACGTCGATCGTGATGCCCTGCTCGCGTTCCGACCGCAAGCCGTCGACCAGCAGCGACAGGTCCGGCGTCGTGAGACCGCGGTCGGCGCTCGCGCGGTGCACGGCGTCGAGCGTGTCCGCGAGCACGGACTTGGTGTCGTAGAGCAGCCTGCCGACGAGCGTGGACTTGCCGTCGTCCACACTCCCCGCCGTGGCCAGCCTCAACAGGTCGCTCATCTAGAAGTACCCCTCCCGCTTGCGGTCTTCCATGGCGGCCTCGGACAGCCGGTCGTCGGCCCGCGTGGCGCCGCGTTCGGTCAGCCGGGACGCGGCGACCTCGGCGATCACCGCGTGGATGTCAGCGGCGTCGGACTCGACGGCACCCGTGCAGGAGCCGTCGCCGACCGTGCGGTAGCGAACCGTCTTGCGCTGCAACGTCTCGCCCTCGCGCGCCGTGCCCCACGGACCTTCCGCGAGCCACATGCCGTCGCGCAGGAACACGTCGCGCTGGTGCGAGTAGTAGATGTCCGGCAGCTCGATGCCCTCGCGCTCGATGTAGTTCCACACGTCGAGCTCGGTCCAGTTGGACAGCGGGAACACGCGGACGTGCTCACCGGCGCGGTGCCGGCCGTTGTAGAGGTTCCACAGCTCCGGGCGCTGGCGCTTCGGGTCCCACTGGCCGAACGCCGTGCGCAGGCTGAAGATCCGCTCCTTGGCGCGGGCGCGCTCCTCGTCCCGGCGGCCGCCGCCGAACACGGCGTCGAACTTGTGCTGCGTGATGGAGTCCAGCAACGGCACCGTCTGCAACGGGTTGCGCGTGCCGTCCGGGCGTTCTTCGAGGCGGCCGTCGTCGATCCAGTCCTGGACCTTCGCGACCTCCAGGCGCAGACCGTGCTGTGCGACGACGCGGTCGCGGAACTCGATGACCTCGTCGAAGTTGTGCCCGGTGTCGACGTGCAGCAGCGGGAACGGCACCGGCGCCGGGTAGAACGCCTTGATCGCGAGGTGCAGCAGCAGGGTCGAGTCCTTGCCGCCGGAGAAGAGGATCACCGGCCGGTCGAACTCGCCGGCGACCTCGCGGAAGATGTGAATGGCCTCGGACTCGAGGCGTCCCAGGGTGTCCAGAGCCAGAGTCATCCGTGCAACCCGCATTCCGTCTTCGACTGCCCCGCCCAACGGCCGCTGCGCGCGTCCTGGCCGGGCAGTGGCTTCGAGGTGCACGGCAGACAGCCGATCGAGGGATAACCCTCCTGCACCAACAGGTTCTCGAGAATGCCCTTCTCGTGGATGTAGGCGTTGAACTCGTCGTCGGACCACGGCGCGATCGGGTTGATCTTGACCAGCCCGTTGCGGTCGTCCCACTGCACGATCGGCGTGTTCGCCCGCGTCGGCGCGTCGACCCGGCGCACACCGGTGACCCACGCGTCGTACTTCGCGAGCTCGCGGCGCAGCGGCACGACCTTGCGCAGGTTGCAGCACGTGGCCGGGTCCGACCGGTAGAGCAGGCCGAACTCGCGTTCCTGGTCCTCCACCGACTGCTCGGCGGCGGCGTTGACGATCCGCACCTCCGGGTAGACGACCCCGACGGCGTCGCGCACACCGATGGTCTCCGGAAAGTGGTAGCCGGTCTCCAGGAACAGCACGTCGAAGTCCGGCTTCACCTTCGCGGCGAGGTCGATCAGCACGGCGTCCTGCATGTTGGAGGCGACGATGTAGCTGTCGCCGAACGTCCGCGCGACCCACTCCAGCGCCTCGATCGCGTCGGCATCCTTGAGCTCCTGCTCCGCCGCGTCGGCGACGATCTTGAGGTCTTCCTTGAGATCGCTCACTTCTTCACCTCCTGCGGCAGGTTCAGACCGACGAACGAGACCTTGAAGACGCGCCGGCAGCCGGTGCACAGCCAGGCGTAGCTCGGTTCCTCCTGCGGCCTGAGGTCCTCATCGCCGCAGTAGGGGCAGTAGAACGGCGTCGCGCGTTCGCTCATCGCAGCGCACCCTCTTCCGCGCGGGCGACCCACTGGGCGAAGCGCTCGTCGGTCTCGCGCTGTGCCACGAAGTTCCGCACGACCCGCTCGACGTACTCGGGCAGCTCGGCCGCGGTGACCTTGTGGCCGCGCAGCTTGCGGCCGAACCCGGCGTCGAGGCCGAGGCCGCCGCCGAGGTGCACCTGGAAGCCCTCGACCTGGTTGCCCGCCTCGTCCGTGACGATCTGGCCCTTGAGCCCGATGTCCGCGGTCTGGATGCGGGCGCAGGAGTTGGGGCAGCCGTTGATGTGCACGGTGATCGGCGCCGTGACGCCGTCGACGACGTCCTTGAGGTTGGCTTCGAGCTGCGTGACGAGGTCGAGGGCACGGGCCTTGGTCTCGACGATGGCGAGCTTGCAGAACTCGATGCCGGTGCACGCCATGATCCCGCGGCGCCACGGCGACGGGTCGACCTGCAGACCCAGCTTCGCCAGGTCGCTCTTGAGCGTGGCGATCTCCGCCTCGGCGACGTCGAGCACGATGATCTTCTGCTGCGGCGTGAACCGGACGCGGCCGGAGCCCGCCCGTTCGGCGATCTTCGCGACCTCGACGAGGATCGAGCCGGACACGCGGCCCGCGACCGGCGCGGCACCGACGTAGAACAGGCCGTCCTTCTGCTTGTGCACGCCGATGTGGTCGAGCTGCTGGTCGAGCTGCTCCGGCGCGGGGCCGTCGATCATCTTGCGGCCCAGGTACTCGTCCTCGACGACCTGGCGGAACTTCTCCGGGCCCCAGTCGGCGACGAGGAACTTGATGCGCGCGCGGTGGCGCAGCCGGCGGTAGCCGTAGTCGCGGAAGACGGAGATGACCGCCTCCCAGACGTCGGGCACCTCGTCGAGCGGCACCCAGGCGCCCAGCCTCTTGCCCAGCATGGGGTTCGTGGACAGGCCGCCGCCGACCCAGAGGTCGAAGCCGGGCCCGTGCTCGGGGTGGTGCACGCCGACGAACGCGATGTCGTGGATCTCGTGCGCGACGTCCTGCAGGCCGGAGATGGCGGTCTTGAACTTGCGCGGCAGGTTGGAGAACCGCGGGTCGCCGATGTAGCGCTCGAGGATCGTGTCGATCGCCGGCTGGCCGTTGACCACCTCGTCCTGCGAGATGCCCGCGACCGGCGAGCCGAGGATGACGCGGGGGCTGTCGCCGCACGCCTCCATCGTCGTGAGGCCGACGGCTTCGAGCTTCTGCCAGATCGTGGGAACGTCCTCGATCCGGATCCAGTGGTACTGGATGTTCTGCCGGTCGGTGATGTCGGCGGTGTCGCGCCCGTACGTCTGGGAGATCTCGCCGAGCACCTTGAGCTGCTGCGTCGTGAGCGCACCACCGTCGCTGCGGACGCGCATCATGAAGTACTCGTCGTCGAGCTCCTCCGGCTCCAGCGTGGCCGTGCGGCCGCCGTCGATGCCGGGCTTGCGCTGCGTGTAAAGGCCGTACCAGCGGAAACGTCCGCGCAGGTCGGCCGGGTCGATGGAGTCGAAACCGCCGTGGGCGTAGATGTTCTCGATGCGGGTGCGGACGTTGAGCGGGTTGTCGTCCTTCTTGCTCCGCTCGTTGGGGTTCAGCGGCTCTCGGTACCCGAGCGCCCACTGCCCCTCGCCGCGACGCTGCTTGGCGCGCGGTGACGTCTGCGGCGGGACCATCGCCATCCTCCGGGGTTTCGAGGCGCTTCGTGCGCGTGCGAGCCCGGAGGTGCTTGTGGTGGGGGCGTCGTCAGCGCACCAAGCGCCGACGGGAACAAATCAGCGCGTGGTCATGCCGAACGACGGCACATCGCGCTGGAGACACGACGGAAGTCGACGTGGCGGCGGGCCACGAGGCGGACTCCAGTCGAATGCATGTCCTCAGTGTGCATGCCGTCCAGAGCGTGGTCCACCGCCAACCGAATGCTGAGATTGACGAGGAGGAGTTGACATCCTAGGCTGGTTTCACTCAGTGATATCTCTGTCACCGACAGACACTTCGCCTGGTCGGGAACCGCCATTCGGGCCGTGTGGTGGACACTGGGAGTCATGCCCTCCGCTTTGCCCGAAGGCGAGCCCGCGCCCGCCGACGGATCGCTTCCGCCGTCCGCCGTCACCGGTGTCGGTACCCGCCCGTTCGGCATCTACGTGCACGTGCCGTTCTGCGCGACCCGCTGCGGCTACTGCGACTTCAACACCTACACGCCCGGCGAGCTCGGCTCGTCCGCCTCACCCGAGTCGTGGCTGGAAGGCCTGCGCCGCGAGCTCGACCTCGCCGCGTCCGTGCTCGGGACGCCCGTGCAGGCCGAGACCGTGTTCGTCGGCGGCGGCACACCGTCGTTGCTGGGCGCCTCGGGCCTCGGCGACGTGCTGGACGCGGTCCGCAAGTCGTTCGGTCTCGCGCCCGGCGCCGAGGTGACGACGGAGTCGAACCCGGAGTCGACCTCGCCGGAGTTCTTCGAGGGCATCCTGTCCGCCGGCTACACGCGCGTGTCGCTGGGCATGCAGTCCGCGGCCCGGCACGTTCTCGCCGTGCTGGACCGCAAGCACACGCCCGGCCGTCCGGTCGACGCCGCCCGCGAGGCCCGCGCGGCCGGGTTCGAGCACGTGAACCTGGACCTGATCTACGGCACGCCGGGGGAGCAGCCTTCCGACCTGGCCGCGTCGCTGGACGCCGTGCTGGCCGCGGGCGTCGACCACGTGTCCGCCTACGCGCTGATCGTGGAGGACGGCACGGGCCTGGCCCGCCGCATCCGCCGCGGCGACCTGCCGATGCCGGACGACGACGTGCTGGCCTCGTCGTACGAGATGGTCGACTCGACGCTGTCGCGGTCCGGCTTCTCCTGGTACGAGGTGTCGAACTGGGCCACGTCGGTGGAGGCGCGGTGCCGGCACAACGTCCTCTACTGGAAGGGCGCCGACTGGTGGGGCTTCGGCCCCGGCGCGCACAGCCACGTCGGCGGCGTGCGGTTCTGGAACGTGAAGCACCCCGCCCGCTACTCGTCGCTGCTCGCCGAGGGCGCGTCGCCCGCGGCCGGCCGCGAGGTGCTGACCGCCGAGGACCAGCGGGTGGAACGGGTGCTGCTGGAGCTCCGCCTCGCCGAGGGCCTGCCGCTGGACGTGCTGGACGCCGCCGGTCGCGAGGAAGCCCGGTCCGCGGTGGCGGACGGCCTGATGGAACCGCTCGACGACCGGTGCGTGCTGACCGACCGCGGCCGCCTGCTCGCCGACGCCGTGGTGCGGCGCCTGCTGCCCTGATCAGCGGGCGCGCAGGTCGTGCTGGCTGAGCACCTCGGTCACCGCCTCCTCGCCCTTGCGGTACGTCACCTCGCCCCACCACAACCCGTCGTCGCGACGCGTGTCCTCCCACGTCACCGTGCCCGGCCACCACTCGTCGTCACTGTGCACCAGGCACGCCCTGCCCGGTGCCGGTGGTGAGTCGCCGTCCCTGACCACTGACAGGTGCCTGCGCCTGTCGTCCCTCATGGTTTGGACCCTAGCGACCACCACCGACAAAAACCGGAGCCGCGGTCGAGCACGACTCCGGAGCGGGCACCGGGCACGAAATCGGCTGGGTAAACTCGGGAGCACTGGACACGGAGGTGAAACAGCGATGAACGCCGATGAACGTCGGTTCGAGGTGCTGCGCGCCATCGTCGCCGACTACGTGTCCAACCAGGAGCCCGTCGGGTCCAAGGCGCTGGTCGAGCGGCACAACCTCGGGGTGTCGAGCGCGACCGTCCGCAACGACATGGCCGCCCTGGAGGACGAGGGCTACATCGCCCAGCCGCACACCAGTGCCGGCCGGGTGCCCACGGACAAGGGCTACCGGCTCTTCGTCGACAAGCTGAGCGAGGTCAAGCCGCTGTCGGTCGCGGAGAAGCGGGCCATCCGCAGCTTCCTCGACGGGGCGCTCGACCTCGACGACGTCATGCGCCGCAGCGTGCGGCTGCTCGCGCAGCTCACGCGGCAGGTCGCGGTGATCCAGGTGCCGACGTTGTCGCGCGCGGCCGTGCGGCACCTCGAGGTGCTGCCGATCACGCCGTCGCGGCTGATGCTGGTGCTGATCACGGACACCGGGCGCGTCGACCAGCGGATCGTCGAGCTCGGCGACGTGATCAGCGAGGAGCACACGGCCCAGCTGCGCGGCGTGCTGAACCAGGCGATGGCGGGGCAGCGGCTCGCGGACGCGTCCGCGAAGGTCGCCGAGCTGCCGGAGGAGGTTCCGTCGAACCTCCGCGAGCCCATGCTGCGGGTCGCTACAGTGCTGATCGAGACGCTGGTGGAGCACCCGGAGGAACGGCTGGTGCTCGGCGGCACGGCCAACCTCACCCGCAACATCACGGACTTCCCCGGATCGCTGCGGCAGGTGCTCGAAGCGCTGGAGGAGCAGGTCGTCGTGCTCAAGCTGCTCGCCGCCTCCCGCGACCCCGGTCGCGTGCTGGTGCGCATCGGCGAGGAGAACGAGGCCGCCGAGATGCGCAGCACCTCCGTGGTGTCCATCGGCTACGGCAGCCGGGACAACCCGCTCGGGGGCCTCGGCGTCGTCGGGCCGACGCGCATGGACTACCCCGGAACAATGGCGGCCGTCCGCGCCGTTGCCAACTACGTCGGTGACATCCTGACCGGTCGTTGACCACAAGTACTCGCGGCAGAAGATGAACATGAAAGCGAACAAGGTGGCCAGGGATTACTACGGCATCCTCGGTGTTTCGCAGAACGCGACACAGGATGAGATCAAGCGCGCCTACCGCAAGCTCGCCAGGCAGCTGCACCCGGACGTCAATCCCAACGAGGAGGCCCGCTTCAAGGAGGTGACGGCCGCCTACGAGGTGTTGTCGAACCCCGAGAAGCGCCGCGTCGTCGACCTGGGTGGCGACCCGCTCGACTCCGGCGGCGGTGGCCGCGGTGGCGGCGACCCGTTCGCGGGCTTCGGTCTCGGCGACATCATGGACGCCTTCTTCGGCGCCACGTCGGGCGGCGGCCGCGGTCCGCGCAGCCGCGTGCAGCCGGGTTCGGACGCGTTGATCCGGCTCGACATGACGCTGGAGGAGTGCGCGGCGGGCGCCAGCCGCGAGCTGACCGTCGACACCGCGATCCTCTGCGACCGCTGCCACGGCGCCGGCACGCAGAACAACTCCAAGCCCGTCCAGTGCGACACCTGCAACGGCCGCGGCGAGGTCCAGTCGGTGCAGCGCTCGTTCCTGGGCCAAGTCGTGACGTCCCGCCCGTGCCCGGTCTGCCGCGGCTTCGGCGAGGTCATCCCCGACCCGTGCCAGCAGTGCGCCGGCGACGGCCGCACCCGCTCGCGCCGCACGATCTCGGTGAACATCCCCGCCGGTGTCGCCGAGGGCATGCGCGTGCGCCTCGCGGGCCAGGGCGAGGTCGGTCCCGGCGGCGGCCCGGCCGGCGACCTCTACGTCGAGGTCGAGGAGCACCCGCACGAGATCTTCGAACGCGACGGCGCCGACCTGCACTGCGTCGTGCAGATCCCGATGACGACCGCCGCCCTCGGCGCCACGCTCCCGCTGAAGACGCTGGACGGCGAGGAGGAACTGCAGATCGACCCCGGCACGCAGCCGAACACGCAGCTCGTCCTCACCGGCCGCGGCATGCCGAAGCTGCGCTCCACCGGCCGCGTCGACGGCCGCGGCGACCTGCACGTGCACCTCGAGGTCGTCGTGCCGACCAAGCTCGACGCCGCCCAGTCCACGCTGCTGCGCGACCTCGCCGAGCTGCGCGGGGAGAGCGAGCCCTCGTTGTCCCACAACGGCAAGGGCGGCGGCGGGTTGTTCTCCCGCCTGCGCGCCTCGCGCGGGAACCGGTGACCCTGCCGGTCTTCCTCGTCCCGGCGCTGCCGTCGGGGGAGGAGTTCGTGCTGGACGGCCCCGAAGGCCGCCACGCCGCCACCGTCCGCCGGCTGCGCGCGGGCGAGGAGCTCGTTCTGTCCGACGGGTCCGGTGTCCTGGTGCGGTGTTCGGTGGTCGCGGTCGACCGCGACGCGTTGTCGCTGCGCGTGGCGGAGCGCTGGGAGGAACCCCAGCCGACGCCCCGCGTGGTGCTCGCCCAGGCGCTGGTGAAGGGCGACCGCGGCGAGCTCGCCGTCGAGCTCGCCACCGAGGCCGGTGTGGACGGTGTGGTGCCGTGGCGCGCCGCCCGGTGCGTGGCGAAGTGGGAGGACGGCCCGCGCGGCGCGAAAGCGTTGGGGCGCTGGCGTTCCACGGTCCGCGAGGCGGCCAAGCAGGCCCGCCGTTCGCGCGTGCCGTTCGTCGACGAACCCGTCTCCACCGGTCAGCTGGCCCAGCGCGTGTCGTCGTCCGCGGTGACGCTCGTGTTGCACGAGAGCGCCGTCGACCGCCTCGCCGACGTCGAGCTGCCCGCCGACGGGGACGTGCTGCTCGTCGTTGGTCCCGAGGGTGGCATCACCCCGGAGGAGCTCGACGCCTTGCGATCTTCGGGCGCACGCGTAGTCCGATTGGGCCCAACCGTTCTGCGTGCATCTACCGCCGCGGCCGTTGCTCTTGGTGCCATCGGGGTGCGCACGCAGCGCTGGTGACGCCAGTCACTTCGAAGATGAACATCGGATGGATTGGCTTGACGCAAGTTGTAGCGAATCGCAGGCCGATGGGGTTACTCTAGTTGCAGAGGGGCTCAATTGGTCTAGCCGTAAACGGAGTAGACAATTACGCCCATCTGACCAAAGGACTCGCCGGACACCTCCCCCCTCGGTCCGGCGTCGGCGCCTCGCGGCGAAGCGACCCCCAGGCTTCGGACCGCGAGGCGCCTTCCTTGGTTTCGGGTAGCGGCTGACCACCTCGTCCTGCGTGTCGCCGAATCTCATTCATCTCGCGCTCGTCGGTCTGTTCTCGCGCGGGTTTTCACGTACTTTTTGCGTGTGCAGAAAATTGCTTACGGTGACCATGTCAGTCAGTTCGGGGAGCTTTCTGTTCCTGACGGGGACACGCTGGGTGCCGTTGTCGTCATTCACGGTGGTTTTTGGCACCAGCGGTACGGGTTGGAGCTCGGGCGGCCTTTGGCCGAGGTGCTCGTGGCCGACGGGTTCGCCGTGTGGAACATCGAATACCGGCGTGTCGGGGGCGGTGGTGGGTGGCCGTCGACCGGGCAGGACGTGCTGGCGGCGATCGACGCCGTCGACATCGGGCCCGTGGTGACTCTGGGGCACAGCGCCGGGGGCCACCTCGCTGTGTGGGCGGCCAAGCACAGCGCGCGAGTGGTCGGAGCGGTGGCCCAGGCCGCGGTGCTCGACTTCAGCCGGCACATCACGAACCGCGCGCTGGAGCTGTGCACCGAGGAGCAGTTCGCCGAGGCGTCGCCGCAGGCGCTGGTGCCCATCGGGAAGCCGGTGATCTGCGTGCACGGCGACCGGGACGAGGACGTTCCGGTGGAGCAGAGCATCGGGTTCTGTGCCGCGGAGCCGCGGGCCGAGCTCGACGTCGTGGCCGGGGCCGGGCACATGGACGTCATCACGCCGGGCACCGAGGCCTGGGAGCGGTGCCGCGCGGCTGTCGGGCGGCTTGCCCGCGGGTGCTAGAAATGGTCGGGTGCCGAAGGTTGTCGACCACGAGGAACGCCGCCGCGAGCTCGCCGAGGCGGTCTGGCGCATCGTGCGGCGTGACGGGATCGACCACGCGTCCGTGCGCGCCGTCGCGGCCGAGTCCGGGTGGTCGAGCGGGTCGCTGCGCCACTACTTCCCCACGCAGGACGCGTTGCTCGGGTTCGCGATGGAGCTCGCGTACCGCCGGTTCCTCGCGCGGCTGGAGAAGATCGACAGGTCGGGCGGCAACCGGCAGCTGCTGAGGGCGTTCGCGCACGAGATGCTCGCGCTCGACGAGGAACGGCGCGTCGAGGCGGCGGTGCTGCTGTCGTTCCTGCCGCGGGCGATGGTCGAGCCGTCGCTGCACGAGCTGGAGCGCTACGGCACGCGCGAGCTGTACAGCGGGGTCGAGCGGGTGCTCGTCGCCGCGCGGGAAGCGGGGGAGCTGCGGGACGGCGTCGTGCCGGTGAAGGCGGCGCGGCGGCTCATCGTGCTCATCGACGGGCTCAACATCCACCACGGCCTCGGGCCGCACGAACTGACCGGCGCGGAGATGGTCGAGGCCGTCGACGAGCAGCTCGACGCCTTCTTCGCCTAACGTCGGGGCCATGTCCTGTTTGTTCTGCCGGATCGTCGACGGTGAGATCCCCGCGACGGTCGTGCACGAGACCAAGACGACGCTCGCGTTCCGCGACATCCAGCCCAAGGCGCCGGTGCACGTGCTGCTCATCCCGCGCGAGCACGTGCCGAACGCCGTCGACCTCGACGGCGGGCAGCTCGGCGACCTGTTCGCCGCCGCGAAGGAGGTCGCCGAGTCCGAGGGCGTCTCGGAGAGCGGGTACCGGCTGCTGTTCAACACCGGCCCGGACAGCGGGCAGGAGGTCTTCCACGCCCACCTGCACCTGCTCGGCGGCCAGAAGCTCCACGTCTAGGAGTTCCCGGCCCCCGGAGCTCTAGCCGAGGGCCTGCAACAGCGGCGCGTGGTAGCGGGTGCGGTCGCCGGGCAGCCTGTCGGCGTTGCGGACCATCCACGTCGGCGTGCCCCACGACTCCAGCCCGTTCCGGCGCACGAACGCGACCACCTCGGGGTCGTGCACGTCGACGCGCACGCTCTCGACGCCGGCCGCGCAGTCGGCGATGAGCGCGCACGCGTCGGCGGGGGAGTCCGCGATGACCGGACCGATGATCGTCCGCTGACCGGGCACGGGCCACGTGCCCGCGACGCCGTGGTCGGACACCCTGACCGACCCCGTCGCGAGCAGCGACTCCCACAGCCACGGCCGCGTCAGGCCGGTGACCTTGACGTCGAGCGCGACGAGGTCGTCGAGGTCGTCCCGCGTCGCGATATGCGATATATCGGATATCGGACCGGTGAACGTGCCGGCGTGGATGTCGGTGAAGCCGACGGCGTGGAAGCCCAGCTGTTCGTAGAGCGGGCGGCCCATCGGCGTCGCGAACAGCGTCGAGACACCCGTATCCAATACATGGGATACCAGTCGCCGGGCGTGTCCATGGCGCGCGACGCGTTCGGCGACCAGCACCATGCTGATCGACGTCAGTTCGGGGTAGCGCGTCACGATCGTCGTGGCGGCGAGACCTCCGGAGTCGAACAGACCCCAGCCCTCGCCGTGCGTGAGCAGTAGCTCCCACTTCTTCTCCTCGCGCTGCCACGACCGGCTCTCGGCCAGGTCGGAGCACGCGGGCAGGTCCTCAGGTACCAGTCGTCGCAGTTCCACGGATCCCCCGGTTCATCCCAGTGCGTGCGAGGCGGGTGCGAAGTAGCGCGAACGGTCGCCCGGCACGTCGTCGGCTCCGCGCACCATCAGCGTGCAGCCGCCGTTCCGCGCCTCGAAGCCGCG